>JAABSQ010000152.1 GCA_011390315.1 Desulfobacteraceae bacterium | reverse complement strand
CCGCTCTGAACGATCTTCTCTGTTCGGAGTTCCGCCTTCAGGCGGCGCTCGGATTATTCCACCCCAGACCGCCTAAAGGCGGGACTCCAAACCTGCTTTGCCCGCCCGTTGGATTCTATCTCAGGAGGATGACAACATCGGACGCTTGCCTTTGAGTGTCTCGCAAGACGCCGTCGAAAACGGAAAGGATGTGGATTTGCGCCAAACTCAGGGGTGGCTTATGCCGGCCTGATTCAGGGTCATTTTTACGGTATTGGTAATGTCCTTCGGTTTGGCTGTCGCTTTGGACAAGAAGTATTCCACCCCTTGGTTTTCGGCCGCTTCCCGGTATTCGGGTGAATCCATCGCGGAGATGACGATGATATGGACATCCGGATGATGATCCTTCAGGGTTTTGGCGATATCGAGGCCGTTTTGACCCGGGAGTTTGACTTCCATAATAACCAGATTCGGATCTCCTCCATCCAGTTGCTTTAGTGCGTCTTCTCCGGATTCGGCTTCCAGAATTCGAACCTCGGGGAAACCGTTCGAAAGAATATCTTTCAGGGTATTTCTGAATAGCTCGTTTCCCTCTATGATCATGATGGTATACATGACAACCTCATTTCTAAATCAGAATGTGATCAACCACTCATATGATCGCTCCTTTTTATGAGTCCGGGAAGCCGGTATACTATTTCCGGGATCTGCTCTTTCCGCTCATTCTAATTTAAAAGTAAGGTATGGAAGGAAGAATTGAAATAAAGGGAACCCCCTATATCCCTCCCGGATCGACATGCTTTTATGTAATTTTCCGGAAGAGGATCGCTGAAAGAGGGAAAAACCCCTGAAAGCGCTGTGAGATGGCGGGAAAAGTGCTGAAATGGGCTGTTGCTCCGACCCGATTCAGGTTCAGGGGGTAGGATTTTTCAAAGCCGTGCCGATCGGGCAGGATGGGGCTTCAGGGATTGGATGGTGAAAGATGCCATTTGGCCCGAATCTTCGTCCCGGCGCCGGGTGCGGACCGCACTTCAAATGATCCGCCGGAGAGTTCGGTTCGTTCCTTCATGCCTCGAAGGCCGAGCCCTCCAAGGCGGTGGTCGCGGTTTTTGTAAATGTTATTCAGATCAAATCCCTCTCCGTTGTCTTCCACCACCATATCGATGGCCGTCTCAGTCATCTTTAAAGCCAATTCGACCTGTGTCGCCCCGCTGTGTTTGGCGATGTTATTGAGGGATTCCTGCATCAGACGATACAGCAGAATCTTGATGTTTTCAGGCAGGTTTTCTTCATCCACCTCGACATCCTGGTGAACCTGAATGTCTGTGTAGACCTCTTGATATTCCCGGCAAAAAGAGCGAATCGCCGCGCTGATGCCCAGATCATCCAAAATGGATGGGTGAAGGTTTCGGGAAATCCGCTGGGTTTCCACGATGATATTCTGCAGGCGCGTGACGATGTCTTCCAAAACCGGGCCTTCTTTGGGGCGTTCGCCCATTTCGGATATCTTTTTTTCGAGACTGAACTTAATGGCCGACAACCCCGCGCCGATACTGTCGTGGAGTTCCTGGGAGATCCGTTTTCGTTCCGCCTCCTGAACCTGAATCAATTTCACGGAGAGGTCCCGCAACCGTTTTTCGGAATGTTTTACCGCTTCCTGGGCTTTTTTCCGGGCGGTGATGTCGATGATGGAAGAGAGCCGGCCGATAATCCGGCCCCTGCTGTTGGAAAACCGGGTGCTGAAGAGAAGACCCCAGAAGACCTCCCCGTCACGGCGCATAAACTGGCGTTCGACTTCATAAGGGCTTTCCACCTCGCTCAGTTGTTTCAGAAAAGCGCGGGTTCGCTCCTCGACCCCTTCCGGGGGCCAGTATTTGTAAGGGGGGCGTGAGCCGATCAGCTCTACGGGGGTCCATCCGACCATTTTGCTGAACGCCTGGTTGACATAAATGATCTGACCTTCGGTATCCACTACGATCAGCCCGGAGGGAATGGTTTCTTCGATGGTTTTGCGAAAGGCGTGTTCGGATTCGAGCCTGTCCTGAACTTCCTGTCGAAAAGAGACCTGTTGCTGAAGCTCGCGGTTGGCTTTGCTCAACTCGGCGGTGCGTTTTTCCACCCGGCGCTCCAGTTCGGATTCGAGCTGTTTATGCACCGAAATGTCGGCGATGGCGGTGCGCAGATGGGCTTCACCCTCGTCCGTTTTTACGGCAGAGGTTTCCAGCTGGGCGTGAAAAATGTCTCCTATTTTTCGTTTCAATCGGACTTCACACCGCAAGCGGGTGCCGATATCCAGAACCTGGCGGCAATGAAAGGAGAAATCGTCTCGGGAATCCTGAGCGATATAGCTGAAAAATCGTTTTTGAATCAGCTTTTCCCGGTCTTCGTTCAACAATTCCGCGGCCGCCTGGTTCGCCTCTAAAATATTGCCCCGGGTATCCAGACTCAGATAGGCGACGGGGGCCCGCTCATACAACTCATAATACCGGTCTCGTGAAGATTCCAGATCCGAACGGGCTTTCTGAAGCGCCTCATTCTGGAGTTCCAGTTCTTTCTGATGGACTTGGATTTCACGGATCACCTGTTCAAGATTATTATCCGGAATTTCCATGCCGGGCCCACCTTTCCGACGCGCGATCGATTCGGATACATCCTTCAATTTATTTATCAATTCCTGCGGATCGTTTTTCATGAAAATGATTTTGTTCCACCTGATCTGTTAGGTCAAGAAAAAATGCACCTCTAGTGACAGACGTCTGTTCGAAAACAGTTCTGCGGAGAGGAAAAGGGGAGGAAGAACAAGAGTTATGTAGTATCCATTTCTGAAAAAATCAAGAGAATTCATGATCTTTGCCGTCGGCGACGTGGAGACCTCCGGCTGCCGGATGGCCTGAAACCGCCCGGTCCCCGACATTTCCCGGAGTTTTTGCAGAATGGATCGGTTCTTTGTTTTCACCGGCCTCGATTTTACGGAAAATTTGAATTCAATCTAGGGGATTTCCCCCATGTTCATAAAAAAAATCCGCTATTACAATGACTTCCAAGATGAGGAGAGCGGGAGCGTCAATGGCGCTCCAATCAGGATTTATTTAAATGCAGATCGATTTTAGACCCAAAGGAGAATGAAATCATGATCAAGAAAACGAAACGACAATGGACATCTATTGCGATTCCCCTGGCAATGCTGTTTATTCTGGGAATCTGGATCGGCCCGGCATTCGGCGCCGAGGAGATTACCGACTTGGCCATTACCGACGCCGTGGAAGATGAAATTATTATCGATCCGGCGGTTTCCATAACCAAAATCGATGTCAGCACCGAAAACGGGGTGGTGACCCTTACGGGCGCCGTCAATAATATCCTGGCCAAAAAGCGGGCCGAAAGGTTGGCTGAAACCATCAAAGGGGTTCGAGCGGTGGTGAACAGCGTGATCGTGGTACCCTCGGTCACGCGCTCGGACATGGAGATTCGGGATGACATCAAGGAGGCGCTTTTGGTCAATCCGGCCACCGAATCTTATAAGGTAACGGTAAACGTCGAGGATAATGTGGTTACCCTGGAGGGAAAGGTCGCCTCCTGGCAGGAGAGGGAACTGGCCGGAAAGATCGCCCGCGGCGTCAGCGGGGTGCGGGAGGTCAACAACGATATCAGCGTGAGCTACAAAACCGATCGGACCGATAAGGAAATAAAGGAAGACGTGCAGGCAGCATTGAACTGGGACGTCCTTGTCGATGACGCCCTCATTAACGTCACCGTCAACAACGGTGAAGTGATCCTGACCGGCATCGTCGGCAGCGCCGCCGAAAAAAGTGAAGCCATTCGGGATGCATGGGTGGCCGGCGTGACTTCCGTAGATGCCGCCCAACTCGATGTGGAAAGGTGGGCCCGAGATCCGGAAATGCGGGCGGACAAGTACCGAACCCGAAGCGATGCGGAAATCAAAGAAGCGGTGACCAACGCGCTGATCGCCGATCCGGAAGTCTTTTCCTTCAACATTCGGCCCGAAGTCGAAGGCGGTGTCGTGACGCTGCGCGGCAAAGTGACGAGCCTCAAATCCCGACGGTCCGCAGCCGAAGCGGTGCGCGATGTGGTCGGAGTGATCAGCGTCAAAAACCGGCTCAAGGTTCGAACCGAAGAACCCTTTACCGACCAAAGGGTGGAGTACAGGGTGCAAAACGCCCTGGTTCGAGACCCCTATGTCGATCGCTATAACATCACGGTGGACGTCATCAACGGCGTGGCCAATCTTTACGGAACCGTGGATTCATACTTTGAAAAGGCCCAGGCCGATGATGTCGCGGCCCGGGTAAGCGGCGTGGTGGCCGTGGACAACAATATCGCGGTGGAAGACGTTTCCGATCCATACATCTATGATCCTTACGTAGAGGATTGGCATGTCTACGATTACGATTGGTATGA
Organism: Desulfobacteraceae bacterium; assembly: GCA_011390315.1. GTDB lineage: Bacteria > Desulfobacterota > Desulfobacteria > Desulfobacterales > Desulfococcaceae > JAABSQ01. The sequence goes on along the minus strand of JAABSQ010000152.1, from coordinate 3,019 downwards.
CTATCAGCCGGGATATACCTTCAAGCGCGATGCCGAAATCAAGGAGGATATCGAGAGTGAATTTTTCTGGAGCCCGTTTGTGGACGGAGGCGATATTACGGTGACCGTGGAAGACGGCAAGGCCACTTTGACCGGCAACGTGGATTCCTGGTCGGAATACAGCGCCGCCACTGAGAATGCCTATGAAGGCGGGGCGACCTGGGTAAGAAACGAACTCGACGTCACGATCTGATCTCGAACGCCGCATCTCGGTATTAACCCGTAGCCATCCCCTTCGTGATTACGGGTTAATCCGAGCCTTCTCCTTCTTCTATCCTTCCTGTTTCCCCCCTCCACATTGTTGGATATGGACGGGTCCTCCTGTGATTTCAATTGCGTTTTATCAACCGGCAATTTGACCGGCGTTTTTTCCGGCAAATGTGATGTGCTTGGATCTTCCGTTCAGAACATGAAGGTTCTTTTTAAGGATATGAGTTCCGAATGGATAGACGTTTCGTAAGGACTGGGTATCGACCATGATCTTTTTCGCAAGGCCGCCGTTGTCTTTTAAATAATGAATCAATTCGTATGCGGAACTCCCATCGAAATCTCCTGAGAGCTTAAGATATAAATTGTTCTGTTTTTTTCGGGATGAAATCTGGAAATTAGAAGCCATTCATGATCTCCTTTGCGTGCGCAATCCATTAGACGTTCAAAATCGATCTCCTTTCCGGAAATTGATTTCATTTCCTCATCCGTTGTGGAATGGTTCATCGTTTGCGATCTAGTGCCAATAACCGGGCAGGCGCCAGACCTGTTCTTTGGGCAGGGTATTGGAAACGGAATCCGCGCTGTATCCACGTCTTTCATATTCCAGGTCGGATAATTTGGATTCCAGGCGTTTTACCCGCTGCCTCAATTCATTCAATTCCCTAATCAGGGTTTCTTTTGATTTTTCTTGATCCTTCATATCCCCCTCCGTTTCGTCTAAAATCCATCTGTTCTTCCCCTGGTCGCAACTATAGCCGATTTTTTTATTTTTCCACAATCAGGGAAAACCTGATTTTGCACTTCGTTAAGTATGATTTTGAATTGTTTGGTTGATTGAGAGATACTTACAGGCAGGCGGTTTTTCTGCTGGATCTGGTTTGAATAATGAATCAGGCTTAAAAATCACCTCGTATCCCTAACGAATCTTGCCTTTACTATTCTTGACAACAATCCGCTTGGGGTGTAGGTGATTGGAAGAATCCCTTTTCCATAAATCTTTACCGACAAGATTAAAGGAATCGACAGTATTACAGGAGCTTCTTTGCCCCGCTTCGATGAAAGGAAAACGGTATAACTCACGCAATCCATCGGGTTGTCGATTTTGAAATCGTCAATCCCTACACGATAAAGATCAGATTTGATGACGGAACGGCACAGGTGATCGACTTCCGCCCCATTCTGGAGGGGGAATTGTTCGAGCCGCTTCAGGATGTCCATCTGTTCAATCAGGTGGAGATCCACCCTGAATCGCACACACTGGTTTGGCCCAACGGCGCGGATTTCGATCCGGAAACCCTGCATGAATGGCCCAAGTACGAGCAAGGAATGCGGGAGATGGCCAAGCGGTGGGCGGCGAAAAAAAGAAAGGTGGCCTGAACAATCGTATGAACATCACAAGAAACAGATCCATACCCCAAAAACTCACCCTTCCCCGCCTCGAACGCAAGCTCCTCGCCGCCTGCGACATCCTCCGGGGCAACATGGATGCTTCGGAGTTCAAGGAGTACATCTTCGGGATGCTCTTTTTGAAGCGGATGAGCGATCAGTTCGATCTGGAGCGGGCGGCCATCCGGGCGGAATATGAGGGCAAGGGGCTCAAGGCCGAATTGATCGAGCGGCAGCTCGCCAATCCGGACAAGTACGACATCCATGTGCCGGAGGCGGCCCACTGGAACAGGATCAAGCATCTCAAGGAGTCGGTGGGCTCGGGGCTCAACAAGGCCCTGGCGGCGGTGGAGGACGCCAATCCCAACACCCTCCAGGATGTGCTGAAGGGCATCAACTCTAACCGGAAGGTCGGCCAGCGGACCATGGACGACGGCGCGCTGATCGCCTTTATCCAGCATTTCGACGAGATCCCGCTCTCCAACGAGGATTTCGAGTTTCCGGACCTGCTGGGCGCGGCTTACGAATACCTGATCAAATACTTCGCCGACAGCGCCGGCAAGATGGGGGGTGAATTCTATACGCCGTCTGAGGTGGTCCGGATGATGGTCCAGTTGATCGAGCCCAGGGAGGGCATGGCCACCTACGACCCCTGCGCCGGGTCCGGGGGCATGTTGATCCAGTCCAAGCAGTACGTCCGGGAATCGGGCGGCGATTCCCGGAACCAGTCCCTGGCCGGGCAGGAACTCAACGGCGGCGCCTGGTCCATCTGCAAAATGAACCTGTTGCTTCACGGCATCCGCGGCGCCGACATCCGGCAGGGCGACACCATCCGGGAGCCCCAGCACATGGACCGAAACGGCGAGATCCTGCGGTTCGACCGGGTCATCGCCAATCCTCCCTTTTCCCAGAACTATGCGCGGAAGGACATGAAATTTCCCGAGCGCTTCTCCGTGTTCATGCCGGAATCGGGCAAGAAGGCGGACCTGATGTTTGTCCAGCACATGGTGGCGTCCCTCAAAAGCGACGGCAAACTGGCGGTGGTCATGCCCCACGGGGTCCTGTTTCGCGGGGGAGAAGAGCGGATCTGCCGGAAGAAGTTCATCGACGGCGGCGTCCTGGAGGCCGTTATCGGGCTGCCGCCGTCCCTGTTTTACGGCACCGGCATTCCGGCCGCCGTCCTGGTGCTCAACAAGCGGGCGCGGGGCAACGGGACCGGGTCCTGTTCATCAATGCGGACCGGGGGCGGTCCACGTCCCGGAGATCGAGTCCCTGCCCGAGACCCGGAACGTCTTCGATCTGCGGCGGCGGACGCCGAAGACGCCGAGCCGGACGAGGAACCCGGCGTGTTGCCGTCGGAGACGGTCAAGGCGTTGAAGGAGGA
>JAABSQ010000151.1 GCA_011390315.1 Desulfobacteraceae bacterium | reverse complement strand
CACCCAGAGGGTGGGGCGGCTGAACATCAGGGTATGGCGGTAGGCCAGATTCAGATGGGTATCGATCTTTTCTTGAACCGATTTCCGCTCCTGTTCGGATTCGGCATCCCGGTATCGAATGCAGGCGATTTTCAATCGAACAATGGCACGGTAAGCGGCATAAAAATCGATCAGGGCGTACACCTCGGGATCATCTCCCCGTTTTGCATAGGCTTTCAGCACCGTCTGGGCGGCATCCGGATATCCGAGGTATTCCATATCCATGTGCAGAAAGGCCATATCCACCGCCGCATCCCCGTACCGGAACCGGTCGTTGAACTCGATGCAGTCGATGATCTGAATCCGGTCCAGATAGTAGATGTGTTCGGTCCGCAGGTCCCCGTGCCCGTCGCGGATTTTGCCTTCTTGCAGCCGCCGTTCAAAGAGGGCTTGATGGTGATCCAAAAAAGCCCGGTTGACCTCCTGAATGAATTTCCAGGGCGCCCTGTCGAACAACCGGTCGACAAAGGGGTCGAGCTGCATGAAGTTTTCCTCTGAATTGTAGATCACGACATCCCGGCGCCCGTACCGGTCGATTTCGGAACCGCCTTCACTGTCCGCATAAAAATCGGCCAACATTCGGCCCAGGGCCGATAGTTGATCCGAGGTGATCCGATTCTGATGCAGAAGGGTGTCGAGCCGGGCCCGGTCCGGAAGCTGTTTCATCTTCACCGCATATTCGGCTGCTTGGCCCTCTTCCGAAAGGGAAAAGCCCTTCGAAGTCTCGTAAATGGTGACCATCCCCTCGTAAACCCCCCGGCTGAGCCGTCGGTTGAGGTCGACCTCCCGCTCGCAGTAATACCGGCGGTCTTCCGGCTTTCGGTAATCGAGAAAGCCGACATCCACGGGTCTTTTGAGTTTGTAGACCCAGTCACCGGTCAGAAAAACGGTGGAAATATGGGTGTCGAGACGTTGAAGGTTTGAAACCGGATGGGGATAGAAATCCGGATCGGCCATGGCCTTGCATACGGATTGAAATTGTTCGGTGGGCATGGAATTGCCGTCTCCTGAGGGGCGAAGCCTCGCTCTTCGGCGAGGCCGGGTTCAAAGCATGCGCTTCATACTGCCTTCCACCCATAGATTAAGAAACATCTCGTGAGCTGTCAAAAAGAATTCTCGAATTTCCGGGGTGTCAACCCGCAGCTCGTTTTAGGAAAAAAGGCGGCCCGGTAAAGCAGGAGAGAGGACATCAGGCGGTGATGCCGGCCATCATCAGGCCGATCCGGTCCACCTTTCGGGTATCCGAGGCTGGGAAGACATCCATGATCCGTCCGCCGAACATGACGGCGATGCGGTCCGACAGGGCCAGTGCTTCGGCCAGGTCCCCGGTGACCAGCAGAATGCCGGCCCGTTTGCGGGCTTCCAGAAGATGGCGCCAGACCTCTTCGGTGGCGGCGATATCCAGCCCCTGGGTGGGCTGTTCGGCCACGATCAGTTTGGGATTTCGGAAGAATTCCCTTCCCAGCACCATTTTCTGAAGGTTGCCGCCGGAGAGATGCCGGGCCAGGGCATCCACATTGGACGGCTGCACATTGAAATCCCGAATCAGTTCCCGGGCACGGCCTCGCGCCCGTTTCCCCATCAGCCAGGGTCCCCGGGAAAAATCGGAGCGGGTGGTCAGCAGAAAATTGTCCACCAGATTGAGTCCGGGGCAGGTGGCCAGACTGATCCGCTCTTCGGGAATATAGCTCAGGGTGTCGTCGGACGGATACCGGGCGAAAAAATCCTTCCAGGGCCGGTTGAGGATTTCCACCTCTCCCCGGCCCGGCGGGGTCAGACCGCAGATGGTCTGCACCAGCGGTTTCTGGCCGTTTCCGGCCACCCCCACCACCCCCAGAATTTCGCCCTGCCGTACCTCCAGATCGATGCCCTGAAGGGCGCCGGTTTCCAGCCCTCGAACGGTGAGCACATGGGGGCCGATCTCGGAAGTCCCTTTGTCCACCTGAAGCACCACTTCCCGGCCCACCATCCGCCGGGCCAGGTCGGCCCTGGAGGTGACGGCGCCGGCCTCCAGGGTGTCCACCACGGCGCCGTTTCGAAGGATGGCGATATCGTCGGCCACCGACATCACCTCCGGCAGCTTGTGGCTGATGAAGACGATCGCCTTTCCCTGGCCGGCCATCTGCTTCATGGCCTCAAACAGCTGTTCCGTTTCGGTGAGGGTGAGCACCGCCGTGGGTTCGTCGAAGATGAGCACCCGGCTCTGGCGCAGGAGGAGTTTTAAAATCTCCACCCGCTGCTTCTCCCCCATGGAAAGCTCGGATACCCGGGCAAAGGGGTCTATGTCCAGGCCGTATCGCCGGGCCAGTTCGGATACCCGTCGGGCCATTTTCCGGGGGCGCAGCCAGAAGCCGCCTTCCTGACCCAGAAAGACGTTTTCGGTGACGGTCATGGCATCCACCAGCATGAAGTGCTGATAGACCATGCCGATGCCGGCCTGAATCGCCTCCCGGGCCGAAGGGAACCGGGTGGCCTCTCCTTCCACCAGAATTTTTCCGGCGTCCGGCTGAAGGCGGCCGGCCAGAATCGACATGAGGGTGGATTTGCCGGCCCCGTTTTCTCCCAGCAGGGCCTTTATTTTTCCGGCCCGAATATCCAGGGTGATGTCGCTGTTGGCCCGAACCCGGCCGAAAGATTTGCTGATCTCCTCCAAGCGGACCAGCGGGGGAGCGGGAAGGTTCATCGACCCGCCCCCTGCAACCCGGCGATGGGTTGAATGAACTGGGATTCGGTATCCCAGGGAAACAGAATCCAGGTGTCCTGGCTGACTTCGGTGACAAAGGTGTCCACCAGGGGTTTTCCTTCCGGCTTGGCGTAGATGGTGGCGAAGTGAGCCTTGGGAATCATTTCCCGGACGACGGCTGCGGTTTTGCCGGTATCCACCAGATCGTCGATGAGCAGCCATCCTTCATCCGATCCGGTCACCGGTTTGATGATGTTGATCTCTCCCTGCTGCTTGAAGGTGTAGCTGGAGATGCAGACGGTGTCCACCAGGTGGATGTCGAGCTCCCGGGCGATGATGGCGGCCGGCACCAGTCCGCCGCGGGTGATGGCGATGATCCCCTTCCACGGTTCGCGACCGATCAGTCGCCAGGACAGGGCCTTGGCGTCTCGATGAAGCTGGTCCCAGGAGATGGGAAAGGTTTTGGCGTATCGGTGTTCGGTTTTCATGATTCCTCTGTTTGAAATTTTATCAAAAGATAACCCCGGATTTGAAAAAGGAAAGGCGGCTTATTCCGAAGGCTCCACATTGATCCCCAGAAAGGCCGGGGCCTGATCCCCCCGGCCCCGCCAGGAGGAAAGGACCAGGACGATGATGGTCAACCCGTAGGGGAGCATCAGCAGGAGGGAGGAGGGCAGGTCGGCGCCCAGGGCCTGAAGCCGGAACTGAAAGGCCATCACCCCGCCGAAAAGATAAGCCCCCAGGACCGCCCGCAGCGGATGCCAGAAGGCGAAAATCACCAGGGCCACGGCGATCCATCCCCGGCCGGCGGTCAGCCCCGAGGTCCAGAGATGGGTGTAGGCCAGGGAAAGATAGGCCCCGCCCAGCCCTGCCAGAAATCCGCCGGTCAGGACACCGGCCCATCGAAACCGGTAAATATTGAGCCCGGCGGCGGCCGCCGCCTCCGGGTGCTCCCCGGCGGCCCGAAGCCCCAGACCCCATCGGGTGTATCGAAAAAAGAGCCACATCAGGGGCGGAATCAGGTAGGAGAGATAGATGAGGAGATCATGATGGAAAAAGATTTCCCCCAGAATCGGAATACGGGAGAGGATCGGCGCCGGCATCGGGGAAAAACCGGGGGCGCTCTGACCGATGAACGGGGTGCCCAGGTAATTGGCCAACCCGGTGCCCAGAATGGTGAGGGCCAGACCCGAGACCACCTGATTCCCGTTGAACCCGATGCAGACCAGCCCGTGCAATCCGGCCAGACCCAGCCCGAAAACCCCGCCCAGAACAAATCCCAGAATCGGGCTTCCGGTGAATTTGGCGCCCAGAAATCCGGCCAGGGCGCCCACCAGCATAATTCCCTCCACCCCCAGGTTGAGAATTCCCGACCGTTCCGTAAAGATTTCCCCGAGGGTGGCGTAAAGGATGGGCGTCCCCGACTGCACTGTAGCGGCCAGCAGAGAAATCAGAATCTCCCAGGTCATGGGCGGGGCCTCAGCCGGAGCCGGTATTCGGTAAAAAAACCGCCGGCCAATACGGTCAAAAGGATCAGCCCCTCCATAATCTGGCCGAAGGCGGCGGGCACCTGAAGTTCGAGTTGCAGGTTTTCCACCCCCACCCGAAGCCCGGCCAACAGAAAGGAGGCCAGTCCGATATAGAGCGGATTGAGCCGGGCCAGCCAGGCCACCACGATGGCGGTGTAGCCGTATCCCACCATGATGCTGGGCTGAAGCCGGTTCAGAGTGGCCGAGGCTTCGATGAATCCGGCCCAGCCGGCCAGGGCTCCGCTCAGCACCATCACCAGAATGACCAGCCGTTCATAGGGCAGGCGGGCATACCGGGCCGCCCGCACATTTTCGCCGCTGGCCTTTAATTCATATCCCAGCAGGGTGTACCGAAAAAACACCCAGACCAGAAGCCCGCAGACGGCGCAGAGGGCCAACCCCCAGTTGAGGTTGGTATCTCCGATCCGTCCCACGATGGCGCTTTCGGAAAAGGTCGGGGTCATGGGGAATCCGAAACTGGCGGGGTCTTTCCAGACGCCGTAGACGAGATAATCGAGAAACAGAATGGCGATGTAGTTCATCATCAGGGTGACGATGATTTCATTGGCCCGCATGTGGATTTTGAGCAGGGCCGGAATCAGGCCCCAGAATCCGCCGGCCAGGAATGCGGCCAGTGCCATGCCCGGAAGCAGCAGAAACCAGGAAAGGTCGGGAAAATAGAGTGCCGCCGCGGTCGCCCCCACCGCGCCCAATGCGAACTGGCCTTCGGCCCCGATATTCCAGATCTGAAGCCGAAAGGCCACGGCCACCCCCAATGAGCACAGATAGATGGGAACCGCCTTGATCAGGCAATCCTCAATGGCCCAGGCGGAGCCGAAGGCGCCCTGAAACAGGATCACCATGGCGGTCAGCGGGGGTCTATCCTGAAGGCCCAGGAGTATTCCGCTGAGGACCAGGGATACCCCCGCGGCCCCCAATACAACAAGACAGGAACGCCATCCCAGGGGTTCCTGTCTTTTCATCACCCTGATTTTTCCCATTATTTGACGGCCGCTGTTCGGGCGGGAACAGTTTCGGAAAAGAGCCGGACCCCGAAGGGTCCGGCGACTTTATTTGGTGGTTCCGATCACGCCTTCGACAAACCAGTCCATGCCCAGCAGTTCGGCATCGGCGGCCGATTTGCCTTCCGGAATTCGAACCTTTCCCTGCTGATCCTTGATCGGTCCGGTAAAGACGGTAAAAGTATCGGCGATGATATCCGCTTTTTTGTCCAGGACCTTTTTTCTTACATCCGCAGGCACCTTGTCGCTGATGGGGCTGATGTCCACGATTTCTTTTTCCAGGCCCCACCAATAGGATTTGCTCTCCCAGCTGCCTGCTTTCACCTGCCGGACTATTTCTTTGTAAAAGGGGGTCCAGTTCCAGACCGGCGCCACCAGATGGGCTTCGGGAGCGAATTGGCTCATGTCGGTGTTGTACCCGATGGAATAGACCCCCCGCTGCTGGGCCGCTTCCTGGGGTCCGGGGGAATCCTGGTGCTGGGCGATGACATCGGCCCCCACGTCCAGAAGGCTTTTGGCGGCCTCTTTTTCGGTGGCCGGATCATACCAGGTTTTGGTCCAGACCACCCGCACCTTGGCCTCGGGGTTGACCGATTGGGCCCCCAGGGCAAAGGCATTGATGCCTCGAATCACCTCCGGAATGGGGAAGGCGGCCACATATCCCAGGGTATCGGTTCGGGTCATGGCCCCGGCGACCATTCCCGACAGATACCGGGCCTGATACATTCTGCCGAAATAGTTGCCCATGTTGGGGGCGGTTTTAAAACCGGAACAGTGCATGAACACCGTATCGGGAAACCGTTTGGCCACCTTGAGCATGGGATCCATATAGCCGAAGCTGGTGGCGAAAATGAGATCAAAATCCTTTCGGGCCATATTGAGCATGACCCGCTCCGAGTCGGGCCCCTCGGGAACCGACTCTACAAAGGAGGTTTCGACCCCTTCCATGGCCTCGATGGCTTTTCGCGCCTCGTTATGGGCGTAAGACCACCCGGCGTCCCCCACCGGGGACACATAGATGAAACCGATTTTGATATTTTTTTTCTCATTTGATTTTTCTTCGGCTGCGGCCGGCTGCCAGGCCAGCACCATCGCCAGTGCCAGTAGAACGATTCGTTTCATGATCATTGTTTTCTCCATGGTGAAGGTCACATTCGGCGCTCTCTTTATTATTAAAAAGGCGCCGGAAGAATGAAAACCGGTGTTACCCGGCGCAACATTTTTTGTATTTTTTACCGCTTCCGCACGGACAGGGATCGTTTCGCCCGACTTTGGCGCCCCGGCGGACAAACTGTTCGATTTTCGGAGCTCCGGCGTCGAAGAAGTACCACCGCCCGTCCTCTTTTTTGAATTCGGCGATTTCATGGTGTTTTCGGTTTTTGCCCTTTTCCATGTAGTCGGCCACGAATTCCACGGTTCCTTCCGTATCTTCGGGACCGCCGCCGGTGGTTTCCAGAACCTGAAGCCGCCGCCAGTGGGTGTTTTTGGCCCATTTTTCAACGGATTTTCGACTGTCGGCTTCTCGTTTTTCAGGATGGACTGTATCGACGAGGTAATCCACTTTTTGTCTGGCATAGGCGGTATATCGGGAGCGCAGCAGCGCTTCGGCGGTTTCGGCGGTTCGCTCCCCCGCGATCAGGGGGCCGCAGCACACTTCGTAATCCAGTTCCGATCCGCAAGGACATGGGGCCATGTTCTACTCCTGCTTGATAAAAGTCTGTTTGTAAAATGTGAATATTGCCCTACCGGTTTAAATGAACGGGGGTATATCAATATGAGCAGAGAATGTAAAGAGCGAGTGAACTGTCGCCCCCGCATTCCGCCTTTCGATTCCCCGGTTTTGTCGAAGATTCGTCATGATTCACTGAAATTCAAGCCGTTTCCATGCAAAAAAGTAAAAAAGGTAAATAATATGTTGAAATTTGAGAAACGTCATATTACATCGTATCCACCGCCCTTTTCACGGATCGGTCATTACATGGACGGGTCAAAATTAGGTGAAGCACCATGTCGAAGATTGGTAAATTTCAGGTTGCCGACGGACTTTTTTTGATTGAAATCCCCGAGGCGGGGCTTTTTGTGCAATGCGGCTGTCCGGCCGACAGCGTCAAACATCTGATGAAACGAGGGCTGATCGTGGTCAAGGAAAAGGAGGGCGTCTCCTACGAGACCGGCCCCAACGCGATTTTGCTCTCGGATGTTCTGGTTCAAAACGGGAGCTTCGCCAATCTCGCGGAATTTCCGGCCCTTCAAATGCTGTACCGGCAGGGAATGATGCTGCCCAACCATCCCAACAACACCGGGGCCAAGCCCATGCTCATCGGTCTTCCCGAACAGGTCGACGCCCAGATTCAGTACATCTACCGGGGCAACTACGGGCTGGTGACCGAGGCGGAGATCATCGACGCCGGGATTGCTCCGGCGGTGGCCCGGGAAATGATGCGGCTCAAACTCAAATTCGCCTTCGGCAAGATCAGCCCGGCGGAGGAGCTTCTGGAAACCTGTCGGGTGGAGAACCGGCCGGTGGAGATCCGCAACGGGGTCTTTATTCGACGGCTTCGACTGAACGTTTTCGAGTTTCGCTACCAAAACGAAACGGTCACGGTGGATCTTAACCTTTCCCCCAATGAACGCTACAGCGCCCCCTATCCCCTGGGATATCACGACATCAAACGGGAGTATTTTGCGGTCATCCATTCGGGGGAAGGGGACGGATGGAACGTCAACCGTCCCTGTATGTCGAGCATTCTTCTGTTCCAGGGCAAGATCTACCTGATCGACGCGGGACCCAATGTCCTGTACAGCCTCACCGCTTTAGGCATCGGAGTGAATGAAATCGAAGGCATCTTTCACACCCACTGCCATGATGACCACATCGCCGGATTCACCACCCTGATGCGGTCGGACCATCGCATCAAATACTACGCCACCGCTCTGGTCCGGGCCTCGGTGGCCCGAAAACTATCGGCCCTGATGACCATTTCCGAAAAGAACCTGTTCGAGTATTTCGAGGTCCATGACCTGAAGTTCGATCTCTGGAACGAGATCGACGGGCTGGAGGTCAAACCGGTCTTTTCCCCCCATCCGGTGGAGACCAGCGTGCTGATGTTCCGGACCCTGTGGGAAGACGGCTACCGATCTTACGCCCATTTCGCCGATATCGTCTCCCTGGACGTCCTCAAGGGGTTCATTACCGAGGATGAAAACGAAATCGGGGTGTCCCGGGAATATTATGATCAGGTGCGGGAGATCTATCTGCGGAAGTTCCACATCAAGAAAATCGATGCCGGTGGCGGATTGATTCACGGGGATGCCCGGGACTTTCGCCATGATCCCTCGGATAAGATCATTCTTTCCCACACCTCCGGGGATTTGACCAACTCCCAGAAGGAGATCGGCTCCGGGGCCCCCTTCGGGATGGTGGATGTGCTCATCCCCACCGCTCACAATTATCTCAATTCCTATGCCCTGGCGTTTCTGCGCTCTTATTTTCCGGCGGCCCCGGTGCATCAGCTCAGTATTCTGCTCAACAATGAGCTGATCACCTTCAACCCCCAGTCGATTCTGTTGAAGGACGGGGTCTATGCCGACGAGATCTACCTGGTTTTGACCGGAAACGTGGAGCGGATCCACTCCGAACTGGAAATTCACAACATCCTTTCCGCCGGGGCCCTGATCGGGGAAATTTCCGCCCTGGAAGGGGTGGCCTCGGTGGGGACCTACCGGGCCGCCAACTTCGTCAAGGCCCTGCGGCTGCCCAAGACCCTCTACGCCGAGTTCGTGAAACGCAACGCCCTTTACAATGAGATCAAACGGCTTCAGTGCAACCGGGAATTCATTCAGCAGACCTGGCTGTTCGGAGAGGTGGTCTCCTATCTGACCCAGAACCGGCTGGCCAAGGCCATGCGGGTCCGAAAATACAAGGCCGGAAAGGAGTTTCCCAAGGGGCTTCATAATGAGGTGTTTACGGTCAAATCGGGCAAGCTGGAGCGGTTCGACGACGGCAAACCGGTGGAGATGCTGGGGCCGGGCCAGTTCTTCGGAGAGGAATGCGTTCTTTTCGATATGGCGGTGGATTATCGCATACGGGTGGTCACCGATGCGGAAATCTTTCACATCCCCGGAAAGATGCTGCTGGACATTCCGGTGGTCCGGTGGAAGCTTTTCGAAACCTACCAGAAACGGATGGAGGTGGACGCCGCCTTTCGAGTGCGGCCCGCCACCTAAAACCGGTCAAAGGCGCCGGCGGCCGATCCCTCGGCCCCGCAGTAAAGACACCGGTTGTGGTGCCGGCTCATGATCCGTCCGCATTCTGGGCATTCGGCCCCTTCCGTCCGTTTCATTTCCTCCATTCGGTTGACCAGATCGGTTTCCGAAAGGTCATGGTGTTCCCGCACGAGGGTCCAGAGGGCCCGGCAGATCAGGGTCAGCCGATCCACCTTTTCCTGAAGCGCCTCGACCTCTTGGGTCTCGTCTTTGGCCTGGAGCATGCGAAGCCGGGCCGTGAGATCGTCGTCCGTGCCGTCGAAGCCTCGCTTTCGACGGGATTTTTTGCCGAAACCAAAAGATGCCATCATCTCCTCACCGGGACAGCCCGTCCGGGCGAAATCCCGTCTTCATCAGGTTTTGAATGGGCAAAAACCGGGGCTCCGGCAGTCGGGACCACCGGAACCAGGCCCATCCCTCGCATTTATGGGGCTCCCTGCGCCGCACCGATCCCGATTCATACCGGGCGGTCACAAAGAGGGTGATGTAGTGCTTTCTTTCCGCTTCAAAGCGGTCATTGGTGTAGGGGCCGATGCGAAGATCGAGGATGCGGATACCGGCTTCTTCCCACACCTCCCGGCGTGCGCAATCCTCGACCGATTCGCCGTACTCGAGATGCCCTCCGGGAAATTGCCAGGTCCCTTGGCCGTGCGCGTTTCGCCGTTTTCCCAGAAGGACCTTTCCGTCTTTGACCACGATGGCGGCCACCCCGATTCGGGGCCGGGGGTTCTGCAAGCCGGTTTGGTCGAAGTGCGCGGCCGCGGCGTCTCCGTGAAGCCGAAAGGCCTGATCCGGCGGGGAGAAGGGCAGCACCACCCGTTCGGTGGTCTCGTCGGTGACCTGGAAGGCGGGAAGGTCTCGGGCGCCTCTGGGCCGGGCCCGTCCGAAGATCAGGAGGGTGTCGTCGGGCGCGCTTCGCACCATGAATTCTTGAATCTCTTCGGGATTCAGGGCGATCCCGGTTTCCTCCAGGACCTCCCGTGCCCCGGCTTCCCGCCAGGTTTCTCCGGTGTTGACGTACCCGCCCGGAAGGGCCAGCCGCCCCTTTCGGGGCTCGATGGACCGGCGGATAAACACCAGCCCGTCATCCACCGGTACCAGAACCACGGCCACCGGAATCGGATTTCGAAAGGAGGTGTATCGACAGCGGTCGCAGGTTCTGGGCCAGGACTCCCCCCGGAGGAAGGGTGATCCGCAATAGGAACAGTGGCTCCCTTTGCCCAGCCAGTTCTGTTCCGCGAACGGAATCACCGACCGATGCAATCGACGAATTTCGGATATATCGTTTTTCAGGATGAGGGATTCGGGCATGTTCAGGATCAATAGTTGAAAAATAAGGATAAATAAAGGTAACATGTGCCTTTCGGCTTTACAACCGAAAATTTTTGTTTTTGAAATGCTCCCCGGTGAATGGATCGTTGGATAGAAACCCTATTCGTCGGGAATTTCTGGTGACCATTCTTCTGGTGCTGGGTCTTTATCTGCGGGTACAGCCGAAACGGCCAGACCGAACAGCTGCTGAACCGGGGATGTGACGGATTTATTCAAAAGCCGTTTACCCTGTCGGCGCTGTCCCGGAAAATTTGTGAAATCCTGTGCAAATTGAACGGGGAATGAATTCCGGAGTGGTGCGAACCGCTTTTAGGCGAAGAATCGGCCCTTTCGGGTCCGATCCGATTGTCGCCTTGACCTGGAAGGGTAAAGACGCTACATTCGACCCGATCCGGTTCGGAAACCTCTTTTTGGACCTCTTCGGATTCCGGCGTCAGACCAAAATCTCCAGATGGGAATTTATGCTAAAATTTCTGTGGGCCGCACTGCTTCTTTTTTCGTTCCCCGTTTCCGCCCAGGAGATCGCCGTCTCTTCTCCGGCGGACGGGACCAGACCCTTCCACCCCGGGGAAAAACTCACCTATGAACTTCGGTGGGAGTTTATTCCGGCCGGACATGCGACCCTGGAGGTATTGCCGATGACCACGATCGAAGGGGCGCCCGCCTTTCATTTCACCGCCAAAGCCAAGTCGAACCGGTTTGTGGATACCTTCTACAAGGTGCGGGATCATGTGCAAGGGTTTGCCGATTCCGGCATGGATCGCTCCCTGCTGTACAAGAAAAAACAGCGGGAAGGCGGTCACAAGCGGGATATCGTGGTGAATTTCGACTGGCAAAACCGCACCGCCCGGTACGTCAATTTCGACAAAGCCAAAGACCCCATTCCGATTCTGCCCGGCACCTTTGATCCGATCTCCGCCTTCTATTTCGTCCGGCTGTTCGACCTGAAAGAGGGCATGGTTCTTCAACGGCCGATCACCGACGGCAAGAAAAACGTCATCGGCCGGGTGGCGGTGGTCAAGCGGGAAACCATACGAGTGGGCGGCCGGGAATATGACACCTTTTTGATGAAACCCGAGCTCGATCATGTGGGCGGGGTTTTTGAAAAGAGCGAGAATGCCGAAATTCGGCTCTGGGTGACGGCGGATTCGAGACGGCTTCTGGTGCGAATCGAAAGTGAAGTGATCGTGGGCAGTTTTGTGGGGGATCTGGTCTCCGCCGAGATGGGAAAGGCTCCCGAAGGGTAATGGACCTGAAAGGATGGAACCATGTTTCAGGAAAGAGTCAAAGTCCTCTGGAACACCCTCGAGTGCTCCGGATATTATCGCATCGGCATGCAGAGCAATCCCGGGTATTCCCGGGCCAAGCCGGGGCAGTTCGTGATGGTCCGGTTTCCGGATGAGGTCACCCCCCTGCTTCGCCGCCCCTTTTCCATTCACCGGTTGATCCTCCATCAAGGCCGGACTGCGGGGATTGAACTGCTTTACAAGGTGGTGGGAACCGGCACGGAAAAATTATCCCTTTCCCGCAAGGGGGACGGCCTGGATCTGCTGGGCCCCCTGGGGACCCATTTCAAGATTCCGGAAAATACCCGCCGGGTGTTCATCGTCGCGGGCGGCATCGGGGTGGCGCCGATGTTTTTTCTCTCCGCCACCCTGGAGAAGGCCGGGGTGGATCTGACCGAAAGCCGGATCTTTATCGGAGGCCGCTCCCGGGACGACCTTCTGTGCATGAATGATTTCATCAGCGTCGGCATGCGGACGGTGCATCTGACTACCGAAGACGGCAGTGCCGGTCTTCGGGATCTGGTCACCACCCCCCTGGAACGGGCGGTGGCGGAGCGGGCCCCGGACCGGATCTACGCCTGCGGCCCCCTGCCCATGATCCGCGCGGTGGCCAAAATCGCCCGGCGGTACCGGGCGCCCTGCCAGGTCTCCATCGAAAGTCTGATGGCCTGCGGCCTGGGGGCCTGCCTGGGGTGCGCCGTCGAGGGGGCCGATCCGGGCAAATACCTGCACGCCTGCATCGACGGGCCGGTCTTTGAGGCGGACCGGCTCAACCTGTGAATATTTATTTTGATCTCGATTTTTCATTGACTTGCCCAAGGCCCTGTGCTAAACATGCGAACCTTAAGGTTGGTGGGAATTTCCCATAAATGAGCGATAAGAAAGACGTCAAGTACTTCAGAGAACTGGCATACTACAGCAGCATCGGATTCGCGCTCGCCCTGTCCATCTTCATCGGACTGGGAATCGGCCTTTATCTTGACGGGCGCTTTGGAACCCATCCCTGGCTCACATTTGTCTTTTTAGGGATGGGAATCGCCGCCGGATACAGAAACATCGGACTGGCTATCAAGAAGAGCAGAAATCGGAACTGGGAAAAATAGCGGTTTGAATATCCAAGAACGCCTTCTAAAATTCGTCACAGTCACCAACTGGCTCCTGTTTGCAAGTGTGAGCATCGCCGGGTTTCTGGTGATGCCGCCGGCCTTTGCCCGCGGCGTCCTTTTCGGCGGGCTCATCGTCACCGTCAATTTCCATCTCCTGTACCGAACCCTGAAAAAGGCGTTCACCCCTTCCCGACTCACCAGCCACAATGTCATCCTGGCCAAGTATTACCTCCGCTTTCTCTTAAGCGGATTGATCATATTCTTTTTGATCTCCAACCACTATGTACATCCTCTGGGTCTGTTTGTCGGCCTGTCGGTAGTGGTGGTGAGCATTATGCTTGCCACGGTGTTCGAATTCAAAAATCTTTTCTTCAAGGAGGCAGTGTAAGGTGGAACATCCCTATCTCTTCTTCGTCAAACTGTTTGATCTCGTCGGCGGCGGTGTGGCCCATTTTGCCCATGCATATCCCCATGTCATCTATACCTGGGTGGTGATGATTCTGCTGATCAGCCTGGGATTTCTCGCATCCAAGGGGATGGAATTGATCCCCACCAGAATGCAGAACTTTTTTGAAATCATGGTGGCGGGCATCGAAGATTTCATGGTCGAGATCACCGGTGAGGAGGGCCGCTGGCTCTTTCCCATCGTGGCCACCATCTTCATCTTCATCTTCGTATCCAATCTGATCGGTCTGGTCCCCGGGTTTTTTCCGCCCACCGCCAGCCTCAATACCACCCTCTCCTGTGCACTGGTGGTGGTGGTCTTTACCCATGTGATCGGGATCAAATACCACGGCGCCGGCTACATCAAACATTTTCTGGGGCCGGTCTGGTGGATGGTTCCCATCATCTTTCCGATCGAACTCATCGGCCATGTCGCCCGTATCCTGTCGCTCTCTTTCCGGCTTTTCGGCAACATGATGGGTCATGAACTGGTATTGGCGATTCTTTTCGGTCTGGCCGGGGCCTTTTTCGCACCCCTTCCGATTATGGCGCTGGGTATTTTCGTGGCCCTGGTACAGGCATTTGTGTTTTTCCTTTTGTCCATCATGTACTTCACCGGTGCGATGGAACACGCCCACTGATTCGGAAATAGAGTAAAACAAATCGTTACATCCTTACCGTACATACAGTGTCTGATTAATGGGATTAATGGGACAATGGAAGAAGCGTATTATTTTCATCAACTCAATTTTTTTCTAAAGGAGGTCAAGTAGAGTATGGAAGCTCAAGCATTGCAATTCTTTATCGCCTGTGTTACTGCCGCCGGTTTCGGAATCGCCGTCGCCGCCTTCGGGTGCGGCATCGGCCAGGGTCTGGGTCTCAAGTCCGCTGTGGAAGGGATCGCCAGAAATCCGGAATCCTCCGGTAAGGTCACGGTGACCATGCTGATCGGTCTGGCCATGATCGAGTCTCTCTGTATCTACGCCTTGGTTATCGCCTTGATCCTGATCTATGCGCATCCTCAGGCAGGCGCCATCGCGGAGCTGTTCGCCAAATAAAGACTTTTTCGTTGCTTCAAAAAAATAGGGTTGCCTCCCTCGGGGAGACAGCCCTATTTTTTTTGCCGGCGCCTGATCGCTCCCGGATTCAATGAGAACACGGAGCCGCAGCCGGTTTCATCAATAACCCCGCTCCAGAATCGGCTTCAAAAATCGTCCGGTATGGGAATCGGGGTTTTCGGACACCGCCTCCGGCGTTCCGAAGGTCACGATTCGGCCCCCGCCCTCACCCCCTTCGGGACCGAGATCGATGATATGATCGGCGGATTTGATGACGTCCAGGTTGTGTTCGATCACGATCACCGTGTTTCCCATCTCCACCAAATGATCCAGAACATGCAGCAGTTTTTGAATGTCGTCGATGTGGAGGCCGGTGGTGGGTTCGTCGAGGATATAGATGGTGCGGCCGGTGGCCCGTTTGCTCAACTCCCGGGAGAGCTTGACCCGCTGGGCTTCTCCGCCCGACAAGGTGGTGGCGGGCTGTCCGATGCGAATGTATCCCAGCCCCACCTCCATCAGGGTCTCCAGTCTGGTTCGAATATTGGGCAGATTTTCGAAAAAGCCGAGGGCCTGGTTGACCGTGAGATCGAGAACCTCCGAGATGTTTTTTCCCTTGTATTTCACCTCCAGGGTTTCCCGGTTGTACCGCTTTCCCCGGCAGACATCACAGGGCACATAGATGTCCGGCAGAAAATGCATTTCGATTTTGATGATGCCGTCCCCTTTGCAGGCCTCGCACCGGCCGCCCCGGACATTGAAACTGAATCGCCCCGGTTTGTAGCCGCGCATTCGGGATTCGGGGGTCCGGGAGAAGACCTCCCGAATATGGGTGAAGATACCGGTATAGGTGCCCGGATTGGAGCGAGGCGTGCGGCCGATGGGCGACTGGTCGATATGGACCACCTTGTCGATCCGGTCCAGCCCGGTGATCCGGTCGTGGCGTCCGGCGGGTGTGCGGCTTCGATACAGTTTGCGGGCCAAAATTCGGTAGAGGGTCTCCAGGATCAGGGTCGATTTCCCTGAACCGGACACCCCGGTGGTGCAGATGAAGCAGCCCAGGGGAAAGGCGACATCGATTCCTCGAAGGTTGTTTTCGGATGCCCCGTGAATGGTCAGACGGTGTCCGTTTCCGGCCCGCCGCCGGGAGGGGACAGGGATCCGTTTGCGGCCGGAAAAATAATCTCCGGTGAGCGACTTTTCCGAAGTGAGAAGCGCCGCCGGCGGGCCGCTGAAGACCACCTCACCGCCTCCCGGGCCGGCGCCGGGGCCCATATCGACTACGTAATCGGCGGTGCGGATGGTCTCTTCATCATGTTCCACCACCAGCACCGTATTGCCCAGATTCCGCATCCCCAGAAGGGTGTCCAGAAGCCGCCGATTGTCCCGCTGATGCAGCCCGATGGAGGGTTCATCCAGGACATACAGCACCCCGGTGAGTTTGGAACCGATCTGGGTGGCCAGACGAATCCGCTGGCTTTCGCCCCCGGAGAGGGTGTTGGCCGACCGGTCCAGGGTCAGGTAGGCGAGACCCACATTTCGCAGAAACCCCAGCCGTTCCAGTATTTCTTTCAGAATTCGTTCGGCAATCAATGCGGCTTTTCCGGTGAGTCGCCGGGTCAGGTCGTCGAAAAATTCAAAGGCCCCGTCCACCGACCGGCCGGTGACCCGGGGCAGGGTTTCCCCCCCGACCCGGACCGCCCGGGCGGCCGGGTTGAGCCGGTCCCCCCCGCACTCGGGGCAGGGTCGAAAATTCATGTAGTGCTGGATCTCCTCCCGGACGGACTGGGAATCGGTTTCCACATACCGCCGCTCCATTTTGGGGATGATGCCTTCAAAGGCTTTCCGATAGGTGATTTTTCGGTTTTTACGTTCGAAATAAAAGGTGATCTCCTCGCCCTTGGAACCGTACAGCAAGGCCTCCTTCAAGGAGGCGGGAAGGTCGGCGCAGGGGGTGTGGATATCCGCTCCGTAGTGACCGGTGAGGGCGTCCAGAAATTCGATGAAGTGGACCGAATGCCGGTTGGCCCAGGGCGCCACCGCCCCCTCCCGCAAAGAGAGATCCGGATCGGGAATGATCAGATCGGGATCGAATTCGGTGGTGGCCCCCAGACCGTCGCACCGGGTGCAGGCCCCCTGGGGGGAATTGAAGGAAAACCCGGCCGGGGTAAACTCCGGATAGCTGATGCCGCAGTCGATGCAGGCCGCGGTTTCACTGAAAAGCAGGGTCTCTCCGCCCGGAATGTCGATGGTGACCCGGCCCTCGGAGCGGTTGACGGCCAGTTCCAGTGAATCGGCCAGGCGGTTTTCGATGCCCGGTTTGATGATCAGTCGATCCACCACCACCTCGATGGTGTGTTTACGATTCCGATGGAGTTTGGACACCGATTCGATGTCCAGGGTGTCTCCGTTCACCCGGACCCGGGAAAAACCTTCTTTTTGCAGGTGCCGCAACAGTTTTTCATGCCCTCCCTTCTGATCGGAAACCAGGGGGGAGAGGATGATGATTTTGCTCCGTTCGGGCAGGGTCATGACCTGGTCCACGATCTGGTCCAGAGACTGGGCGGTGATCGGTTTTCCGCATCGATGGCAGTGGGGAACCCCGATTCGGGCGTACAGAAGCCGAAGGTAGTCATAGATCTCGGTGACCGTGCCCACCGTGGAGCGGGGATTGTGCCCGGCGGTCTTCTGTTCGATGGCGATGGCCGGGGAGAGGCCCTCGATCAGATCGACCTCCGGTTTTTCCATCCGTTCCAAAAATTGCCGGGCATAGGTGGACAGGGATTCCACATATCGGCGTTGGCCCTCCGCGTAAAGGGTGTCAAAGGCCAGGGAGGACTTTCCCGAGCCCGAAAGCCCCGTAATGACCACCAACCGGTTGCGGGGAAGGTCGAGGTCGAGGTTTTTGAGGTTGTGTTGCCGGGCCCCGCGGATATGGATGTGTTCGGATGTCATGGCGTTTCCCGCAAAAGGGATTGGATTTTCGATTCTCTCTGAAACCAAACACACCATATTACCGGTTCGGCGTTTTTTTTTCAAATGCTATTCACAGGGGGTTCATTCTCCGCCGGTAGCGGAATCGGAAACGGGGTGGATCTTTCGAATACGAAAATAGGCGTTTTTGGAAGAATTGTTAAGATTTCGTTAGATTCGGTTTTCGCCGGTTTTTGAATGCGGGCCGGATATACTTAAAATGTTTGGACAAAAAACCAGGTCGAAAATAAAGTGTATTTCGGGATGTTTGAAGAGCTTAATGGATTTAAAGTGAGTAAAATCAAATATATGAAATAGACGCTTCCGGTCCCGAATAACAGAGGGCAAACCCTGTTCATCCGGTTTGACGGGAGATGTCAATTGGCGTACATATTGCTCCCATATTCGGATTCCCACTGTCAGATATAGAACCATTCAGGCCGTTTTTATCCCTAATTAACCTTTAATCGTTGTAATTGCCGGGCGCGACCTTCGTTCCAGTGTCCCTGAGATTGTTGTTCTATGCAAAAAATTTGGGAAGAAGTTAAATCGGAGTTGAAAAAAAAGATACCCGGGCACAGCTATCGGATGTGGATCGAACCCATCGAGTTCGTCAGAAACGAGGGGCCCGCGGTGGTCCTCTCCTGCCCCAATTTTTTTTCCAGAAAACGGGTTCACGATCATTACAGCGGACTGATTGAATCCCAATTCAAGAACATGGTCCCCACCGTCTGCAAACTGGTCCTGGAGATCCCCTCCAAAAACGACAAGGTCCGAAAACGCATCGACTCCGATCCGCTGCGGCCCGATGCCCTGCCCCAGTTGAGTCTGCCCAACATCCCCGTCAAGGGGTCCGGAACCGGGCAGTTGTTGCGGAAGGATTTCACATTCGATCGGTTTGTGGTGGGCAATAACAACGATTTCGCCTATTCGGCCGCCCTTTCCCTGGCCTCCCGAGAGGAGATGAATCAGAATTCCCTTTTTCTGCTTTCCCGAACCGGATTGGGCAAGAGTCACCTGTCCCAGGCCATCGGCCATTATATATTAGACCGTTTTCCCCATGAAAACGTCTATTACATCACCGCCGAGGATTTCATGAATGAGATGGTGCAGGCGTTTCGCACCAACTCCATCGAGCGGTTCAAGATGAAATACCGAAATCAGTGCGACGTCCTGCTGATGGAGGATATCCATTTTCTGACCGGAAAGGAACGCACCCAGGTCGAACTGGCCCAGGCCCTCGATTATCTCTTCAATGCCGATAAAAAGATCATCTTCACCAGCTGTTATCTTCCCGCGGATATTCCCAAGATCAATGAGCAGCTTCGATCCCGACTGACCAGCGGGTTGATCTCCAATATCGAGTCACCCGATTTCCGGACGCGAATGAAGATCCTCAACAAAAAGATCGAAACCCTCGGTTGCAACATCTCCCCCCGGGTGGTGGAATACCTGGCCGGAGAACTCTCGGAAAACGTCCGTCAGCTGGAGGGCGGTCTGCTCAGCGTGACGGCCAAGTCCTCGCTGCTGAAAACCCCCATCGATATGCGGTTGGCTGAGAGCGTAATCCAGAACATCGTTCAGCAGAAGCAGGCCGTTACAGTCGATTATATCAAAAAACTGGTGTGTGATGCCTTCAACATCACTCCATCGGAGATCGTCTCCCGGTCCCGCAAAAAGCACATTGTCCGACCCCGACAGGTGGCCATCTATCTGTCGCGGCAGTATACCGATCAGCCGCTGCAGGCCATCGGCAAAAGCTTCAACCGATACCACGCCACGGCCATTCATTCCATCGGAGTGGTGGAAAAACAGATGAAGGCGGATGAAAGCCTGAGAAAACAGCTGGAGATGATTCGGGGGAAAATCGAAAGCCGGTGACCGAACGCGGTTCGGCACTCGGAAGGCCGGCCTTCCGAGTGGATCAAAAAAGCCGGAGATTGATGGAGCCACCGCCCTTTCAGGCGGTCTTTACATGAATCTCCTTGTGTCGTTGCGGGGAAAAGGCTTTGGGGGAACGGTCGGGCGGGATTATTGAATTTTGATAAACATGTTCTCCGAAGAGACCAGGTCTTCCAGCAGCTCCATCTGCTCGATCTGCTCGCGTTCAATGGTGCAGCGGAGGCTGAGGGCACAGAATTTTTTGCACACCGTATCCTCGATGTTGAAGTCGCCGAAGCAGCCCACATGATCGTTTAAAAATACGTTCTTGCCCGAATTTTTCTTCATTGCATGTCCTTTATGGATAGTAATGGAATCATTTCTTCATGAATCCTTCCGTTGGTCGCCAGCAGGGTCGAGGTGTCGATCCGGTAGGGCCCGCCGGAAAAATCGGTCACCCGGGCCCCGGCCTCTTTGGCAATCAGCATTCCTGCGGCGGTATCCCAGGGATGGAGGTTCTCTTCCCAGAAGCCGTCGAACCGTCCACAGGCCACAAAACAGAGATCCAGCGCCGCCGAACCGAGCCGGCGCACCCCCTGGGCGGATTTGAGGCAATTGGCGAACCGCGCCATCAGCGGATCCAAATGGGTTTTCAGGTCATAGGGAAAACCGGTGACCAGCAGACTGTCGGAGAGGCGATCGGTGTCGGACACCCGAATGGGGCGGCCGTTCAACTGGGCGCCTTTGCCCTGAATGGCGGTGAAGAGTTCGCCGGTGATCGGATTCAGCACGATGCCCACCGCCATGTTCCCTTTGAATTCACAGGCGATGGAGACGCAGAAAAGACCCAGTCGGTGGGTGTAGTTGGTGGTGCCGTCGAGGGGATCGATAATCCAGCGGTAATCGGAATCGCCGGCGCCGGCGCCGCTTTCTTCGGCCAGAACCGCGTGATCGGGGCAGCGGCAGCGGAGAATTTCGAGGATCTCCTTTTCGGCACTGACATCCGCCTCGGTCACCAGATCGATGGCGCCTTTTTTTCGAATATCGGAGATGCGGCCGAAATAGTCGCTGAGTACCTCCCCCCCCTTGTATGCGGCGCCGATACCGATCCGCCTGATGTCTTCGAACTCCATAGAGACCAAACTTATATATTTTTCATCGGATGTCAAGGAGAAGGTATCCGGTTGCCGATTTCGGTTTCCATTTTCTCGATCAGCGGCAGCAGCGAGGTACGGTCGGTGGCGGAGACCGGAATGCCGCCGTGGATTCGCTGAAGGGTATTCACCGATTCGGCATCCAGAAGATCCTGTTTGTTGAGCACCCGAATCACCGAAATACCCTCCAGGTCGAGATCGGACAGGATCTGTTCCACCGAGGCGATCTGTTCTTCGAAACGGGGATTGCCGATGTCGATGACGTGAAGCAGCAGATCGGCGCTGTTGAGTTCTTCCAGGGTGGCCCGAAAAGCGACCATCAGGTCCCGGGGCAGGTCTCGAATGAAACCCACCGTGTCGGTGATGATGACCTCCAGGTCCCGGGGAAACCGAAGCCGCCTGCTGGAGGGGTCCAGGGTGGCGAAGAGGCGGCTTTCGGCCAATACTTCGCTGTCGGTAAGGGTGTTGAGCAGGGTCGACTTTCCGGCGTTGGTGTAGCCGATGATGGAGATGATCGGGAGCCCCTTTTTGCTGCGCTTGGCCCGCTGCTGTTTGCGCTGTTTGAGCACTCCCGAGAGCGATTTTTCCAGCCTATTGATGCGGTCCCGAACCCGGCGGCGGTTGATTTCGAGTTTGGTTTCTCCGGGACCCCGGCCCCCGATGCCGCCGGTCAGTCGGGACATGGCGGTGTTTTTGGTCACCAGCCGGGGAAGCAGATATTTGAGCTGGGCCAGCTCCACCTGAAGCTTGCCTTCCCGGGTCTGGGCCCGCTGGGCGAAGATATCCAGAATCAGCTGAGTCCGGTCGAGGACCTTCAGGTCGGTCTGGTCGGTGATGGAGCGGATCTGAGAAGGGTTCAGCTCCTGGTCGAAGATGAGCAGAGAGACCCCTTGCTGAAGGGCCAGAAGATTCAGCTCCTGAAGCTTTCCCCGGCCCATGAGGAATCGGGGGTTCGCCTTTTTTCGCAGCTGAAGCACCGTGTCCACCACGTGAAGCCCTCCGGATCGGGCCAGCTCTTTGAGTTCGTCGAGGGAATCCTCGGCCTCCCGGCGCGGGGCGGTGGAAACGCTGACCAGGACCGCCCGTTCCTGGCCTTTTTTGCCGGTGTACAGCGAGCGGATGTGGGCCAGTTCCTGCTCCAGAGCGCGGACCCGGGCCGTAAACCCGATATCCAGCTCGGTGGGCGGAATCGGTTTCAGAACCCGGCAGGGTTCTTCCGGAGAACCGGTGGGAAGGATGTGCGCGATATGGATCTGATCGGGCCCCCCGGTTTCGGTCAGGGTGACGGCGGCCATCATGTCGAGCCGAAGCAGGGCCAGGTCGGTGAGATCGTCGGAAGAGAGCGGTTCGGACTTGAGATGGGTGTGGACGCACCGAAGGCCCTTGAGCCGCCCGGGTACGGTGCGGTGTTCCGGGGTGTCGGGGATGACGATCTGGGCGGCGTCTCCGACGATAACATAGAAGACCTTGCCGGTCCGGTCGATGAGCAGCCCGATCTGACGGCCGATGTCGTGGGAAAGGCCGGCGATTTCCCGGGCCTGATCCGGGGTGATCAAAAATTCTTTGGGGACCCGGCGGCGGTAAAGGTTTCCCAGCCGTCGAAGCGGGTCGGCTTTCAGTCCTTCGGTGTTTCCGAAAATGTTCCTCATACAGGCATGGCGTCCATCATTCCTTCGGGCGCCGGGTTTTCAAACCGCGTATAGCGGTCTATAAAGGTGAGGTGGGCGGTGCCGATGGGCCCGTTTCGCTGTTTGCCCAGTATGATCTCGGCCTTGCCCCGGTCGGGGTTGTTTTCATCCTTGTTGTAGACCTCGTCCCGATAGATGAAGGCGACCACGTCCGCGTCCTGCTCCAGGGCCCCCGACTCTCTCAGGTCGGAGAGCATCGGGCGCTTGTCGGAACGCTCCTCCAGCTTTCGGTTGAGCTGGGACAGGGCGATAACCGGGACGCTCAACTCTTTGGCCAGGGACTTGAGGGAGCGGGAGATTTCGGAGATTTCAAGTTCCCGTCGCTCCCGGTTGCCGTGGGATTTCATGAGCTGAAGATAATCGATGACGATCAGGCCGATGTCTTTTTCCAGTTTCAATCGCCTCGATTTGGCCCGAATCTCCACGGTGGTGACATCCGGAGAATCGTCGATGTAGATCGGGGTTTCCGAAAGCACACCGGCCGCCTCCGTGAGGGCCTCCCAGTCGTCCCGGCTGAAAAATCCGCTTCGCACTCGGGAGGAATCGACCCGGGCTTCGGCGCAGAGCATCCGCATGGACAGCTGCTCCCGGGACATTTCCAGGGAAAAGAAGGCCACCGGCACGCCCCCGTCTACTGCGGCGTTTCGGGCCAGGCTAAGAGCGAAGGCGGTTTTTCCCATGCTGGGCCGGGCCGCCAGAATGATCAGATCCGAAGGCTGAAAACCGGCGGTGAGGTTGTCCAGACGGGTGAACCCGGTAGGGACCCCGGTGATCAGGGATTTGTTTCCCTGACGCTCTTCCAGGGTGTCGATGTTGGCCTCGATGATTTTTCCCAGTGGAAAAAACGAGGGCTTGATCTTGTCTTCGGTTACCTCGAAAATCGCCCCTTCGGCAAAGTCGACCACCTCGTCCACGTTGCCCTGATCTTCGTAGCACCGGCGGGTGATTTCATTGGATTTTTCGATCAGCCGCCTGAGACAGGCCTTGTCCCGAATAATCCGGGCGTAATGGGGGGCGTTCACCGCCATGGGCACCGCGTCGGTCAACCAGGAAAGATAGGTGGCGCCCCGGTAGCTCTCCCCGCCGATATCGTTGATGATCCCTTTTTCGGTCAGGATGTTGGCCAGGGTGATGAGATCCACCGGTTCGTTCCGGGAGAAGAGTTCGGTCACCGCCTCGAATATTTTCTGATGGGAACTGGTGTAGAAGTCTTCGGGGGAGAGCATCTCCATGATGTCGATGAGGGTGTTGTTGTCCAGCAGAATGGCACTGAGCAGCGATTCCTCGGCCTCGGTATTCTGGGGCGGCAGTTTGTAAAGGGCGATGTCTTTATTAATTTTGGGTCGAGGTTTGGCCATGAACAAGTCCCCCCGGAAGGGATCAAAAAGGTGGAAAACGGGCGCACCGGGGCGAATCCTCCCGATGCGCGTCAGGGAAAATTCTATTCCTCTTCCGGCACCACTTCCACCGTGATTTCCGGTTCCACATCGGTGTAGACTCGAATGGGAACGGTGTAGGCGCCCAGGGTTTTGAGGGGCTCGGTCAGCAGGATCATCTGTTTGTCCACCTCGATGCCCTGAGCCGCCAGGGCCTCGGCGATGTCGCGACTGGTGACGCTGCCGTAGAGCCGGTCTTCCTCACTGACCTTGGCCGGAATGGTGCAGGAGACCCCTTCCAGTCGAGAGGCCATTTCCTTGGCGAATGCTTTTTCTTTGGCGATCTGAAGTTCGAATTTGGCCTTTTCCTGTTCCATCGCCTTTCGGTTGGCATCGGTGGCCGGCACCGCTTTGCGCTGGGGCAGGAGGTAATTTCGGGCATACCCCTTGGCCACCTCGACTTCGGAGCCGATAATGCCCAGGGATTCAATGGTTTCGGTTAAAATGACTTTCATGTCACGCCTCCGTGTTCGGGGATCGAGTATTCACTCATGGTTTTGGGATTCCAGTTTTCTGAGGTTCAGCCACATATCGAAAAAACCGAGTCCGATCACCAGAAACAGCACGATCTGCTGAAGCGCGATCAGGCTGTACAGGAAAAACCGCAGAAACAGGGGAAACCGTTTTTTTTCAAAATAGAAGGACACAATGGCGATGCCGCCGAAAAAATAGATGGTCATTAAAATGATGAGCCCGTTCATGCCCACCAGCTTGATGGATTTGTCGGGAAACAGCAGCATCAATCCGCACCCGATGACGCCCCATACCAGGTTTTCGGGAACCTTCCAGTGGTTGAGGGGGCTGAAATCGGGAAAGAACAGCCCCCGGCTCCTGAGAATCGGTTTCGACATCAGCAGGGTGGTCCAGGTGATGAACAGGGTAAAGGTGACGGCCAGGGCCGGAATGATCCGAACCAGCACATACCGGATCTTGTCCATGGATTCGGAAATGATTCGGATATTCTCCTCGGATACCCCCATCTGTTCATACAGCGCCAGGGTCATCTTCAGGTTTTTGTCGACATATTCCGATACCAAGCCGCCCGGCCCGGCGGCGGAAAGATTGCCGTAGACCACCAGCACCAGCAGCCCGGCCCCGAGAACCGCGGCGGCAGTATAGCCGACCGTTTTTTCTACGGAAAGGTTTCGTTCGAACAGCTCCCCCATCATGAATCCGAGAAGCAGGAGTTCGGCGAAAAATACCGTGTCAAAAGAGGCCCCGCCGATCCAGCCGGTCATAATCAAGGCGGAGATCACCGGCGCCGCCGCCCCGGCCTGCCGGCCCAGTTTCATTCGAGCGAAGAGGACCGGCAGGGGAATGAAGAGGGAAAAGAAAAAGCCGAACACCGGAATATAGATCGATACGACAAAGATCAATAAGGTGAGGGCGATCCCTCTGGCGATGTCTTTGATGATGTCTGTCTGGCCGCTGTCGGGCACGGATCGATTCCGTCCCTAGACTTCCACGGATCCCACATAGGGCAGAAGGGCGATGGTTCGGGCCTGTTTGATGGCCGTATTCAGCTGCCGCTGATGCTTGGCGCAGGTGCCGGAAATCCGCCGGGGAATAATTTTGCCCCGCTCGGTGGTGAAATACCCCAGGGTTCTGGGTTCTTTATAATCGATTGCCAGGCTGCTGTCGGCACAGAAGCGGCAGACCTTGCGGCGGTGAAAAATTCTTCTTCGTTTTTTTCTGGGACGAAATGCCATGCTATACCTCCTCCTTGGTTTCGGCCGTTTCCTCGGTCGGGGTCGTTTCGGTGTCCGTGTCGGTTGCCGAAGACGCCGGGGCGGATTCGGGTTCGCCTGCCGGTTCCGCAACGGTTTCTTCCGTGGATTCGGCGGCGGCTTCGCTCTCGGCTTCTTCAGCGGCCTGGGTTTCCGCAGCCTCGGCCTCGGCCATTCGGGCCTTCACGGCCTCAATATCGGCATCCTTTTCCAGGAGAATGGTCATGAATTTGAGGACCCTGTCGTCGATTCGGTAGAACCGCTCCAGTTCATCCACCACCGGGCCTGTTCCGCAATACTCGAGGCGTACATAATACCCGCGGGGTTTGCCCTTGATTTCATAAGCCAGCTTGCGGCCGCCCCATTCATCGGTTTCGATCAGAAAGCCGCCTTCCTGGTCGATGATTTCCGTCATTCGGTCGAACAACGGGCCCCGCTGATCTTCCGACAGATCAGGGTCGGCGATAACGATCGTTTCGTATCTCCTCATTGAACCTCCTTTTGGATATAAAGCCCCGACTCGATGTCGGAGCAAGGGTATGGGTATTCCTATATAAAAAATTAGAACCAATATCATCCTCTAATTTTTATTGTCAAGCGGATTTCCAAGGTCTTTTCGCGTTCAAGCGGATTCACTCGCATGCCAAATCGCACCGGCTCGAATATTTTCACATTCAGCTTGACAAAATCCGCCGGAATTGGTTTTCAATGGGCGACCATCCGACGAATCCATTCAAAACCCTCAGGAGGCCACCGCCGGTGCGAAATTACATTGTCTTCTCGATCATCTCGGGTCTATTGTTCATCGGCTGTCAAGGGATCACCCGTCAGCCGTTATTCCAGAAGCCTCAACCCGCCATGGAGCGGGAAGCCGGCCGATCGATGCCGACGGCGGCCCGGGAGACGGTGTCCGGCCCCGTCACCTTGTATGAGGCCATGGCCCGGGCTGTTCAGCACAACCTGAGGTCCGAGGTCGATACAATGGGAAAAGCCCTGGACCGGGCGGGCGCCGCCGCTTCCGATTACGAAACCCTGGTGAATCTGGTCCGGGCCGCCGGATACGGCTATTCGGAATCGTCCTTCGACACCCCCGCGGGTTCGAAAACCCGGCCGTTTTCCGGCGGCGGGTCGTTATCCGGCGTCGATGCGCGGCGGACCGATATCGAGGCCATCTGGAACGTGCTCGATTTCGGCCTGCTT
Source organism: Desulfobacteraceae bacterium (assembly GCA_011390315.1). Classification (GTDB taxonomy): domain Bacteria; phylum Desulfobacterota; class Desulfobacteria; order Desulfobacterales; family Desulfococcaceae; genus JAABSQ01. The sequence continues at coordinate 16,378 of JAABSQ010000151.1, read as the reverse complement.
CACGCCGTCACCCGCGAGGGGATTCAACCGGTCTCCGAGAGCCAGGGAATTCGCCAAAAAGCGGTTCGAAACATTCTCCATGAAACCCGTCGCCGCTATTACCGGGCCGCCGGGGCCGAGGCGCTCGCCTCGGAGATCGGAAGACTCCTCGACCAGGCCCGGGAGGCCCTTCGGGTCACCCGGGAGATCAACCGCCGAAGCCCTTCGCCTTCCCGGGAGGCCCTGGAAACTCAGCGGGAGCTGATCGAGGCGATTCGCGGGTTGCGGGAATGGATGGGGGATCTTTCCCCGGCCAAAATCGACCTGGCCGAATGGATGGGCCTCAACCCCGGGTCCGGCTTTCGACTGGTGGCGCCCGCCTGGAACCAGCCGAATATCCCCAGTTTGAAAAAAGCGAGGGCCGATTTGGAGCACCTCGCTCTGGTCCACCGGTGGGAGGCCCGGGGGAGCGGGATGTCCGGAGATGTCGGTCTGGCCCGAACCCGGGAGGCGATGCTGCGGCTTCAGCCGGGGCTCGATTTCGATTCGGACGGACCCGGCCCGGGGGATGATCCCTGGCCGGCCGGCCGGGAATGGCGGGAGATCGGGCTGCGGCTGATCCCCGTTCTGGTCATGCCCGGGACCGCTTCAAACCCGCCGGCGACCCGGGGGGCGGGAGCCGACGACCCCCGACGGTTGGTGGTGAACGCGGCCATCCTGACCCAGGTGCATCTGGCCCGGCAGCGGTTCGAACGGGCTTTGGAAGACTACCGGCTCTCCTATCTTCTGGATGATGTCAATAGCAAGCTTCAGACCGAGTCGGCCGGCGGTCCGGTTTCCGGCTCGGACGGGCTCTCGATGATCCGCCGATCCAGAGACCTGCTTCAGGCCCGCATGCGCCATTATTTGGCTTTTACGGAACTGGAAAATGCGGCCTTCCGGCTTTACAACACGGTGGGGGTCGATCCCCTGCCGCCGGTGGAGGATACCCCGGGAACGGCCTCCCTGGCCAGGTATCTGGACCGGTCGATGAACCGATGGGAAGGTTCGTTGAACAGCGCCCGGTCCGTTTTTTCCCGGACCGACCGGGGTGCATCCCCATATCCTCCGGCCTCGGGTCGGGAGGTTCCGCCGGTAAGCCGTCGATCTGAATCCTCGGGGTCGGCGCCGCCCTCCGGACCGGCCGCGGCGGCGCCCTTTCCCCAGGGAACTCCGGTGATCGATGCCGCCGAGGCCGCACGGGAAGGCCGCCGGCCGGTCAAAGAGGTGGAGATTTACCGGGATGTGGTCAATATCCGGTATGCGCCCCGAAATGACGCCCGGGTCAAGGGGCAGGGATTGATCGGGGAAACCTATCGGCTGGCCGGCTGGACCCAAGACGGATGGCTCAAAATCGAAATGATGGACGGCTCCTTCGGATGGATTCCCACCAAATACGTGCGACCGGTGGATGAACCGGTATCCGGCCCCGAAGAAACCCTTTCGGAAGCGGCGGCGGGGACCGGTTCCACCCTGAAACTGATCGCCACCACCGCTCGGGCCAATGTTCGGTCGGGCCCCGGCTTCGACCACGCGGTCAAGTATGTGGAGGCGGCCGGGTCCCGGCACAATGTGCGGGGGGAAACCGGCCCCTGGTACCGAATTCGGGCCAGGGACGGCTCCGAGGGGTGGCTGCATGAGTCGGTGGTGAAGGTATTGGCCGGAAATTAAACTGGAATTGACCCGAAATTGAATCGGCAATGCGGTTGGACGTCAACCGCCGAAGCGGAGCATTCCATGACGACACCGATCTTCGGACCGGAATTCAGCACCCAGACCGAGCTTGAAGCCCTTCAGCTAAAAGGGCTTCAATGGACGGTGGCCCATGCCTACGCCGGGTCTTCGGCGTACCGGGCCAAACTGGACCGGGCCGGGGTGGCCCCCACCGACATCCGGACCCTGGCTGATCTGAAAAATCTTCCCTTCACCACAGCGGACGACCTTCGGGACGGATACCCGCTGCCCCTGTGCGCGGTTCCGGATGAGCAGGTGGTTCGCATCCATTCATCCAGCGGCACCACCGGAAAACGCAAGAATCTCTGCTACACCCGGAAAGACATAGACGACTGGACCCATTTTTTTGCCCGGGCCTATGAAATGGCAGGCGTCACCCCCCGGGATCGGGTTCAGATCGCGGTAGGGTACGGGGTCTGGACCGCCGGGGCCGGGTTTCAGGCCGCCTGCGAAAAACTGGGGGCCATGGCCCTGCCGGTGGGACCCGGAAATGTGGACATGCAGTGCCGGTTTCTGGAGGATCTCGGCGCCACCGTGCTCTGCTGCACCGCTTCGATGGGGTTGCTGATGGCTGAAGAGGTCCACCGCCGGGGGATTCGGGACCGGATTCGCCTTAAAAAGGTGATTTACGGGTCGGAGCGGTCATCGGTCTCCATGCGAAACAAAATCTCGGAGCTTCTGGGCGGAGCGGAGCTTTTCGACATCACCGGTCTGACCGAGCTGTACGGACCCGGGGTGGGGATCGAGTGCCCTCACCACGACTGCATCCATTACTGGGCCGACTACTATCTGCTGGAGGTCCTGGACCCCGACACCCTGACCCCGGTCAAAGAAGGCGAATGGGGGGAGATGGTGGTGACCACCCTGCGCAAAGAGGCGGCGCCTCTGATCCGGTACCGCACCCGGGACATCACCCGCATCATTCCCGGCCCCTGCACCTGCGGCACGGTGCTGCCCCGGCACTCCCGCATCAAGGGACGGACCGACGACATGTTTAAATTCCGGGCCGTGAACATCTATCCCTCCACCATCGATTCGGTTCTGTCCGGTGTGGATGGGATCGGTTCCGAGTATCAGATCCATCTGTACCGGGATGCCTCGGAGCGGGGCGTCATGCGGCTGGTGGTGGAACTGGGGCAGGGCGTGGGCCGGGGCCGGTCCCATGAACTGGCCCGGGAGGTGGTCCGGCAGATGAAACGCAAGGTCCTGGTCACCCCCACGGTGGAGATCGTCGACTACGGCGCCCTTCCCCGGTCCGAGCGCAAGAGTCGCCGGGTTTTCGACAACCGCATTCAGGATTCGATCGTATAATGGACAGCTGGATACCCAAGGTGGTGGGAATCGGCGCCGGGATCGCGGTCTCGGCCGTTCTGGGCTGGAAGCTTCGGTCGAGCCCCTTCTGCCGACCGTGAATCCTTCTGGCCGCGGGCTGGGGCGTCGGGTACGCCGCATACATGATCATAAAACGCTTTTTCCAGTGAATGGAATGAAGGGCATTCATGAAATACCATCCCATCGATAATTCTCTTTTTATCGAAAACCGAAAGGCCTTTGCGGCCCGTCTGGAATCCAAATCGGTGGCGGTCTTTCATTCCGCCGACATCCTGCCCAAAAGCGCCGACGGGGTCCGGCGGTTTATTCAGCAGACCGATCTTTTTTATCTCTCCGGCATCGACCAGGAGGAGACGATTCTGGTCATCTGCCCCGACGCCCGGGAGGAAAAGCACCGGGAGATACTGTTCGTCCGGGAGACCAGTGAAAAAATCGCCGTCTGGGAGGGGAGCAAATTCACCCGGGAGGAGGCCGGGACGGTCTCGGGGATTCGGCAGGTCTACTGGAGCTCCCGGTTCCAGGAAATCTTCAGGGAATTGGCCCTGGAGTCCGAGTTCATCTATCTCAACACCAATGAGCATTCCCGGGCGGATGTCAGCGTAGAGACCCGGGACGATCGGTTTATCGAATGGTGTCGGTCGGCCTTTCCTCTGCATCGATACCGCAGAATCGCCCCGATCATGCACCACCTGCGGGCCTTAAAATCGCCCATTGAAATGGAGCTGATGCGCCAGGCCTGCCGCATCACCGAAAAGGCCTTTCGGCGGGTACTGGGCATGATTCGACCGGGGGTGTGGGAGTATGAAATCGAGGCGGAGCTCTATCATGAGTTTCTTCGAAACAGGTCCCGAGGCCCGGCCTATGATCCGATTATCGCATCCGGGGCCGATACCTGCGTGCTCCACTACATCAAAAACGACAAGCAATGCGAGGACGGCGGACTGGTTCTCATGGACTTCGGGGCCGAATACGCCAACTACGCCTCCGATCTCACCCGGACCGTTCCGGTGAACGGCCGGTTCACGGAACGGCAGCGCGCGGTTTATGATGCGGTGCTGCGGGTTCAGCGTACCGCCGTCGACATGCTGCGGCCGGGAATTACCCTCAAGGACTACCACAAACGGGTGGGGGAAATTATGGAGGGGGAACTCATCGGACTGGGCCTTCTGGACGCCCTGAAGGTGAAAGACCAGGACCCGGAAAAGCCGCTGTACCGAGAATATTTCATGCACGGAACCTCTCACCACATGGGGTTGGATGTCCACGATTACGGGGATAAGCACCGGTCCTTTGAACCGGGCATGGTCTTTTCCTGTGAACCGGGGATCTATATCAAGGAGGAGGGGCTGGGGATTCGAATCGAAAACGATATCCTCATCACCCCGGGTGACCCGGTGGACCTGATGCAGACCATTCCGGTGGAGGCCGAGGAGATCGAATCCCTGATGCAATCTTGAAGCAACAGGCCGGGATAAGCTCGATGGGGTGACCTCGACAGCCGCTTTTTTGCCGATCCCCGTTTCTTTTTTTTTCTTGACAACCCCCGTTCATCCCATTATATTCTGCAAAATTTTTGATCAGCCGGTACTGCCGGGGAGGTCCAGGCTCTCCCGGCTTTTTTTTTGATATCGATATAAATTTCCGAAAGGAGAGGTTTTTCCCATGCTTTGCAATACCGTAAGAAAAGGGACCAATTGTGCCTTCATGTCCACCAAGGGGTGCTCCTTCAACGGGGGGGTCTGCCATGAAATCGTCGAACAGTGCAACGGGTGCGGCCGCATCGTCCATTTCGATAACGCCTCCTATTGCAGCGCGGCCCCGGACCCGTCCGTAAAATGGAAGAACGGAGTCTGCAATATGGCCACCCATATAAAAGCCGCGGCTGCGGCCCAGGCCAAAATCAACCCGCTCAAGGCTTCCAAGCGCGGCGCCCGCAGCAAGAAAAAATAGTTGCAGCCTTATCAAAGCCCCTTTCGGCGCCGCCGACGGGGGCTTTCTGCTGTTTTCGCATCCTTTCCATCTTCCCCCGCGCCTTTCTTTTTTTCTCCTTGCATTTTTACAGCTGAGCCATTACAAATAGCGGTTATTTGTGGAAAGAACCGGTGACGATACCCTTTTTCAAGGAAGGACCCTTTATCCATGAGCATCAATCCCCTTGCCCAGGAACTGAATGCCATCATCAAAAACGCCAATCCCCATGTGACGGAGATGCTCTCCAAAACCGGCCGCAGACTCTTTTTTCCCAAGGGGATTCTGAGTCAGAGCGGCGAGGCGAAGCAGAAGGCCGACCCCGGGTTCAACGCCACCATCGGCATCGCCACCGAGAATCTGGATACCATGTACCTGCCGTCGGTGATGTCCTATTTGAATACCGACGCGCTTCGGCCGAGTGAAACACTGACCTATGCCTCCTCCTTCGGGGTTCCGGAATTGCGGCAGGCTTGGAAGGAGGCGCTGTATCGGAAAAATCCTTCCCTGAAAGGCAAATCGGTCAGTCTGCCGGTGGCGACCAACGGCATTACCCACGGCATCAGCGTGTTCGCCGATCTGTTTCTGGATCCCGACGACGTGGTGATTTTCCCGGATAAGATGTGGGGCAACAACATCATGATTATGTCGGTGAGAGGGGATGCCCGCATCAGCCGGTTTACCATGTTTACCCCGAGCGGCGGGTTCAATCTGGAGGGGTTTAAAACCATTATCGAGCATGAGGCTCAGAACAACTACAAGGTGGTGGTGTTCCTCAATTTTCCCAACAATCCCACCGGGTATACCGTCAATGAGCCGGAGGCGGAGGGGATCGTCAAAATCCTGTGTGAGGTGGCGGAGCAGGGGACCAATGTGATTGCGGTGACCGACGACGCCTATTTCGGCCTGAGATATGAAGAGGCGCCCATCAAAGAATCGCTCTTCGCCAGGCTCTGCGACTGCCATCCGCGGCTGCTGGCGGTGAAGCTGGACGGGGCCACCAAGGAGATGTTCGTCTGGGGCCTTCGAGTGGGGTTCGTCACTTACGGTATTCCGGTCTTGAGGGGCGGGGATTCGGGCCCCCTCTACGAAGCCCTCGAAAAGAAGACGGCCGGCAACATTCGCGGCACCGTTTCCAATGCCAGCCATCTCAGCCAGCGGATCGTCTTGAAGACCCTTCAGTCCGACAATTTCTCCCGGGAGCGGGAAGAAAAGGTGGCCCTTTTGAAAGGACGGGCCAACCGGGTCAAAACGGTGGCGGAAGATTCCAAGTATGCGGATGCCTGGGAGATTTATCCGTTCAATTCCGGATACTTCATGTGTCTGAAGCTGAAGACGGTAGAGGCGGAAGCCCTGCGCACCCATCTTCTGGATACCTACCGGGTCGGTCTCATCGCCACCGGAGATCGGGATATGCGGATCGCCTTTTCTTCGGTGGATGAAGAAAACATCGATGCTCTGTTCGAGTACCTCTATAAAGGGATAAAGGATCTGGAAGGCCGATAATCATGGATACGGCGGCGGATGAAACCCCTCCGGATCATTGATCATGGCCATCCGGTTCACCGATGGGTGCGCATGGACCATTCATATCAGCACTGGCTGTGGAAAAAGCTCGGCGAGCGGGCTGTCAAAAATCTGAACCGACACGGTTTCGAGGCCCATCTGGCCCCCGATGCGGAGACCGCCCGGTCTCTCATTCTGGAGCGTATCACCCCGAAGAAGAGCTTCGGGTTCGGCGGCTCCGCCACCACCCGGGACCTTCGCCTGATCGAGATTCTGAAGGAGCAAAACAAAACGGTCTATGACCATTGGCAGACGGACACCGGTCTGAGCGATCTCGAGCTTCGTCTGCGGCAGGGCCGATGCGAGTGTTTTCTGTGCAGCGCCAACGCGGTTTCCGCCACCGGAGAGATCGTCAATGTGGACGGGGTGGGCAATCGCAACAATGCCATGAGTTTCGGGTGCGGACAGGTGGTGATCGTGGCCGGAATGAACAAGGTGAGGCCGGATCTCGATTCGGCCCTTCGGCGGGTCCGGGAGGTGGCCGCCCCCATGCGGGCCAAAAGCCTCCATATGGAAACCCCTTGCGCGGAAACCGGGGTGTGCAGCGACTGCAACGCGCCCCAGCGGATTTGCCGCATTACCACCATTTTGCATCGCAAGCCGATGATGACCGAGGTCATCGTGGTGCTGATCAACGGCCGGTTCGGATTTTAATCAGGCCGTAAGGCGTACCCTGCATGTTTTTCATGGTTGTTTTTCATGGTCGAATTCAAAAAAATGGCGGCTTAGTTTTGAGCCTTCCTCCGCGGCTATAACTCCATAAAATCCTCCTCCAGATTGGTGCTGAGAATATCCACCAGCACCTCCTCCAACTGCGGGCTGATATCGATGAACTGGAGCCCCACCTGATATTTGCCCGGTTCGGAATTTTCGTGGGAGCGGACCACCCGGGCCCGCAGCCAGGGAAATCGAATGGATCCGGAACTCATGTCCAGTTCGCCTTCGGCGCCGACCTCCAGCGGCCCGGAGGTGATGACGGAGGCGCCGCCTGCGCTGACGTCGGAGGTCATGAAGGATTCGGTGAGGCCGGTCTCGGTTGCGTGGAATTTTCCTTTTATGGCGATTTTGACCCGTATCTGTTCCCGTCTTTCCGTCAGCCCCTTGAGCCTTCGAATAAAATAGCTCATCCTTTCCGACTGTCCGTTCAGTTTCATGAACACCGATGCGAATATTTCGGCATTGGATGCATTCTGCTGAACCACTTCGTCGATCTCGACCATGGTGGCGCTGATCTCCTCGATCCGCTGAACCTGCTCCCGGGAGGCATCGGATACCCTTTGAATCTGTTCCCCCATCCGAACATTCTGTTCCATGGTGGCGGTAAAGGTTTCATGGGTCTCCTCCTGAAGGCGTGACCCCTTTCGAATCTCCTCCACCGTATTTTCGATCAGCTCCCGGGTGTCCCGGGCCGCCCGGGCCGAGCGTCCGGCCAGATTCCGGACCTCGCCGGCCACCACCGCGAAGCCGGCCCCGACTTCGCCGGCACGGGCCGCTTCGACCGCGGCATTCAAGGCGAGCAGGTTGGTCTGAAAGGCGATGTCGTTGATGGTCTGAATAATATTGCCGATCGCTTCCCCGCGCATTTTGATGGTGTCCATGGCCTCGGCGGTCTTTTTCATGTAGTCGCTCAACATCTGAATCGATTCGTGAGTCTCCATGCGGGCCCGGCTGGCCATCTGAATGTCTTCCGCATTCTGTTTGGTCATCGAGGCGATCTCTTCCAGGGCGGAAGTGGCCTGGGTGATGGAGGCCGCCTGCTCCGTGGCGCCCTCGGCCAACTGCCGACTCCCTATGGATATCTCCGATGAGATGGCGGTTACTTTGTTGGAGGATTCAAAGAGCCGTTCGGTGATTTCGAACAGCACCCCTAAAATGGATTTTTGAATAAACCAGTAAATGATGACCAGAGAGGAGAGCACGATGGCGATGGACAGACCCAGGTTGTAGAGATTGCGCCGGGTCATCTCCTCGATCAGGGTATCCACATTGTGAGAAAGGTTTTGCCGCACATGGACCGATATCTGATCCAGAGCGCTTTTCAATGCGTTTTGTTCTTCTCGAAGCTGATTCACCCGGCGCAACATTTCCAGGCCGGTATTCCCGTCCCGACTCCCTCTGAGGACGGTCTCGGTGGCTTTGGTATACCGGTCCAGCCTCGCCGTCAGGGAATCGATCTGCTCTTTTAAAACGGGGCTGACGCCTTCGAGGTTTCTGAGCCGGCCCAGACTCGATTTGACCCGGGCCGCCTCGGCTTCGGCCTTTTCCAGCATGGCCGGATCACCGGTGATGATGGCTTTGCCGTAATTTCGAATCTGTTCATCGAAATGGGCGGGAATGTCTTGGCTGAGTTCTGTGGAAGTAACCGCAAAAGCGGATATGGCGGGCAGATCGTTTTGTATTTGGACGGACATGGAGGAGGCGAAGGCCAGAGAAAAGAGATAGCCGAAAATCAGAATTCCGATGCTGGTCCAGATGCGAAGGGAAAGCCTGAAAGAAGAGCCCATAGCAAGTTTGCTCCCTCTGAAAACGTTGTCGGTGGATTTGGATCGTGCAGCCCTCACTCTTATGAGACATGGATAAAGTTTTTTTCGTGTATACGTCAAGGAATTTGTACCCTCGGGTTAAAGACCCATACCATGTTCCGCCGACCTTGGCCACTTTTCTTATATATTCAGCCGGTCTTTCCCGGTTGAGCGAAGCGATTTCTCAATTTCTATTTTCCCTGATGAAGGCGTGCGAATGGGATAAATTTGTTTACATAGCTAACTGTTTGTAAAGAGACTGTATAAATCAAAACTGTATAGTAAATGAATTGGATTCAAAAAAAGGGTTTGACAAAATTGGAAAATTGTAATATAAAACTCCTTTTCGTTTAATGATCGAGCGTTCGTTCAAGAATGAAAAACGCACCGCTCCCGGTCGGAAAGAGCAGTCGTTGACCGAATTCGGGGTGAGAAGAAAAAAATAAGTTAGAAAAAAAATGGTCGAGGGCTGAACCGGCAAAACGCAAACATAAGGTCGAGTTAAGATCCAACGGGCTATATTTTTTATGTTTTTTTAACGATCGAGCGCTCAATTGTTTTTTTTTTGGAGCGTTCTTGCAGGGAGTGTTTTTACGTGTTGCTGACCGGCCGTACCGCCGGCGGATGAAGAAGGTGTCCTTCGGCGGTTCCGGCGGGTCCAAATTCATAACTTTAGAAAGGGAGATGAGGCAATGACCAACCAGTACGATGAAGTGTACCAAGAGTCGATGGATGATCCTGAAGGATTCTGGGGGAAAGTCGCGGAAGATATTCACTGGTACAAGAAGTGGGACAAGGTTTTGGATGATTCCAATAAGCCGATGTATCGCTGGTTTGTCGGCGGTGAGCTCAATACCTGTTACAATGCGCTGGATTATCATGTGGAAAGAGGTCGGGGGGATAAGGTCGCACTGATCTATGACAGCCCGGTGACCGATACCATCAAAAAATACACCTATGCGGAATTGACCGACGAGGTTGCCAAATTCGCCGGCGTTCTGGCCGGGCAGGGGGTTCAGAAGGGGGACCGGGTCATCATCTACATGCCCATGATTCCCGAAGCCGCGATCGCCATGCTGGCCTGCGCCCGTCTCGGCGCCATCCACTCGGTGGTCTTCGGTGGATTCGCCGCCAAAGAGCTGGCCACCCGCATCGACGACGCCAAACCCAAGGTCATCGTCACCGCCTCCTGCGGTATTGAGGTGACCCGGATCATCAAGTACAAGCCGCTTCTGGACAAGGCCATTGATCTGTCCTCATCCAAACCTGAAAAATGCATCATCTTTCAGCGGCCCCAGGAAGAGGCTTCATTGATCGAGGGGCGGGATGTGGACTGGGCCGCCATGATGGCCGACGCCAAGCCCCATGATTGTGTGCCGGTGGCCGCCACCGATCCGCTGTACATTCTGTATACCTCCGGCACCACCGGTCAGCCCAAGGGCGTGGTCCGGGACAACGGCGGGCATGCGGTGGCCCTCAAATGGACCATGAAGGCCATCTACGATATCGATGAAGACGACACCTGGTGGGCCGCATCCGACGTGGGCTGGGTCGTGGGTCATTCTTATATCGTTTACGCGCCGCTGTTCAAGGGCTGCACCACCATTCTGTTCGAAGGCAAACCGGTGGGCACTCCTGACGCCGGGGTCTTCTGGCGGGTTATTTCCCAGCATCAGGTCAAATGCATGTTCACCGCGCCCACCGCCTATCGGGCCATCAAGCGGGAAGACTCCAAAGGGAAGATGATCAAGGATTACGATATTTCCTGTTTCAAGATTCTCTTCCTGGCCGGTGAGCGCTCCGATCCGGATACCATCCAATGGTCCGAGAACAACCTTAACGTGCCGGTCATCGACCACTGGTGGCAGACCGAAACCGGTTGGGCCATCGCCGCCAATTGCATGGGCCTGCACCATTTTCCGGTGAAATACGGCTCCCCCACCAAGGCGGTCCCGGGCTGGGATGTTCAGGTCGTAGATCCCAACAACAATCAGGTCGCCCCCGGTGAAATCGGCGCGCTGGTGGTCAAACTCCCGCTTCCTCCGGGGACCCTGCCCACCCTCTGGCAGGCCGACCAACGGTTCAAGGAAGCCTACCTCGAGGAATTTCCCGGCTATTACAAAACCGCCGATGCGGGATACATCGATGCCGAGGGCTACATCTATGTCATGGCCCGGACCGACGATATCATCAACGTCGCCGGTCACCGTCTCTCCACCGGCGCCATGGAGGAGGTCCTGTCGGATCATCCGGACGTGGCCGAATGCGCTGTTCTGGGGGTCGAGGACAATCTCAAGGGCCAGGTGCCCATCGGGTTCCTGGTATTGAACGCCGGGGTGGATCGTCCTCAGGAAGAGATCATCAAAGAGGTGATCCAGGATGTTCGGGATCGCATCGGGCCGGTGGCCGCCTTCAAGACCGCCACCGTGGTCAAGCGACTTCCCAAAACCCGTTCCGGAAAGATCCTCCGGGGAACCATTCAGAAGATCGCCGACAATACGCCCTATAATGTCCCGGCCACCATCGATGATCCGGTTATCCTGGATGAAATGGAGCAAGCGCTCAACAGTATCGGCTACGGAAAGGCCCGCAAGTAGGCTGACGCCACAGTCGATTTCGGCTTAGAGAACCGACGGCGGCTGATATAATAAAGATAAGACAATTATATCAGCCGCTTTAATTTGCTCTAAAATTAATAATATGAATGCAATTCATTTTTATGGCTTGATTGATGATTCAGTATAGCTCTTCAGTTTGTCAAATTACGAATATTTTTAATTGTATATAAGTGAATGCAGTTCATTTAGTAAACTTTTAATGTTGTTTGCTTGACATTTAAAATGCGTTTGTGTATACATGCCTGATATTGCATAGATGTAGAACGGTATAAGGCACAAACAAAAACCCTTTACGAGGAGGATTTTTTCGATGGCTGGTGAAGCAAAGATGGGAAACCCCGCGGTAGTCGGTCTGGCAGGTTTTGGATTGACGACACTGATTCTGCAGATTCATAATTTGGGATGGTGCGGGATGGGACCGATCGTGGCCCTGGGGTTGATGTTCGGCGGGCTGGCTCAAATGATCGCGGGATACCAGGAATTCAAGTGCGGAAACAACTTCGGATACAGCGCCTTCGTTTCCTACGGCGCCTTCTGGATCTCGCTCTGTGTGATGCTGCTGTTGAATCATTTCGGAATTTACAAATCCAGTGGAACCGATATCGGATGGTTCCTGGTGGTGTGGACTCTTTATACCGCCATCATGTGGGTCGCCGCTCTTCGAATTCATGGGGCCATGGCGTCCACCTTCACCCTCTTGCTGATCGGGTTTATCGGCCTTGATCTGGCCCACTTCGGTTTTCCGGGGATGACCAAACCCGCCGCGGTGGTACTGATCCTCTGCGCCCTGAACGCCTGGTACATGATGGCCCATGTGATTTTCATGGACGTTTTCGGACGGGACGTATTGCCGGTCGGAAAACCCTGGATCACGCCCAAGCCCAAGCAGGTCGATTCGGTTCCTCCCGTCACGGAGTCCGCATAATATCCGCTTTTCTTACCGGGTAGCGGACGGATAGCCGCGGATGGTCCTGAATCGATTCACTGAATCGATAAAAAGTAGCGCAGCAGCCGGAGTCCTCAACAGGGACCCGGCTGTTTCTGTTTTATGCCGAAGACCGATTCTTGACTTCCTGTTTCAATTTCCATAATGTTCAAAATCATCCTGTCGGAAACCATTTGGCGGAAACCCATACGGAGAAGTTTGCCATGAAACCCAGGCGATCGATTTTATCCGTTCCCGGGCATCTGGAAAAGATGCATCGAAAAGCGGCGGGAAGCGCCGCCGATGTCATTATGCTGGACCTGGAAGACAGTGTGCCGGTGGAGGCCAAGTCATCGGCCCGCAGCCAGATCGTCCGATCCCTTCTGAATCAGGACTGGGGAGAGAAGGTGGTGACCGTTCGAATCAACAGCCTCGACACCCCTTTTGCCTATCGCGATCTTCTGGAAACGGCCGAGGCGGCGGGGCATCGTCTGAACGCGGTGGTGGTGCCCAAGGTCGACCACCCCGGCGACATCCATTTCGTGAGCCGAATGCTGGACGGCATCGAAATGGAAAAGGGAATCACCGCCCGAATCGGGGTGGAGGCCTCCATTGAAACCGCCCGGGGTATGGAAGGGGTTTCCGAAATCGCTCGGGCGAGCGAACGACTGGTGACCCTCGTCTTCGGCATCGCCGACTACTCCGCCTCGGTGGAGGCCCGCCTGGTGTCGATTTCCGGCCATGGAGAGAGCGAAGCGGCCTTGTATCCCGGGGATCGCTGGCACTTCCCTCTGAGCCGGTTGGTGATGGCCGCCAAGGCCAACGGACTGCAGGCTATCGATGCGCCCTACGGTAATTTCAAAGACATGGAAGGGCTTCGGGAATCGGGGCTGAAATCCTGCGCTCTGGGCTGCAACGGAAAATGGGCCATTCACCCGGGGCAGATCGATATTTTGAATCAGGTGTTCTCCCCTTCCCGGGAAGACATCGACCGTGCCGTGAAGGTGTTGGAAGCCTTTGAAGATGCCCGATCCGTCGGGCGCGGTGCGGTGGCGGTGGAGGGTAGAATGGTGGATCAGGCCACGGTTCGGATGGCCCGGCAATTATATGAACAGGCGAGCCATCTCAAGATGGTGTGACCCTCGCGGAGAAGGAGTTCGATGACCAGGGCGCTGAAATTCAAATACGGCGACTGCTTGTATTTTACCTCCGGAATATCTTCGGCGGAACGGGAACAGTCCTCGAATGAGGCCCCTTCCATATCTGCCTATTCCCCCCATGACCATTGGGTCGAGGTCCGTCGGTATCCCCGGAAAAACTTTCGCACATCGGTGGATTTTTCCACCCAGGACCGGGCCTACACGGATTATATTCGGGACATCAGCGTGGCCGGAGTGTTTATCGAAACCCGGTCTCCTTTACAGGTGGGGGAGGAGCTTATATTGATGATTCCCTTCTCCGACGGCGGCAAAGCGGTGCGGGTGAAAGGGATCGTGGTTCGCAAAACCGGTGACGGGGTCGGGGTGGAGTTCAGAAATCTCAAAAAGATTTTGTAAAAAACGGGAGCGATAGGTAACTATTGGTCATCTGATTCTTACAGTTTTAAATTTTGGATTGAATCTTCTTCAAAATGCGCTATTATAACTCCATCGGAGATGGTGAAAGCACATTTAATTTTCTGTCGAGAAGGAGGTTCAAATGAAGAAGAAATCGGTAGGGTTGTGGCTGGTGTGCATTCTGTCGGGCGTGTTCGCGATGCAGGCGGGGGCCGCCGACGACAAGGTGCTTCAGATGTCCACCACGACCTCCACCCAGGCCTCGGGACTTCTGGATGTATTGTTGCCCGAACTCAAAAAGGATACCGGCATCGAAGTGAAGGTGATCGCCAAAGGCACCGGCGCAGCCATTCGGGACGGGATGGACGGCAATGTGGATGTTATTTTCGTCCACGCCAAGGACCGGGAGGAAAAATTCGTGGAAGAAGGCTACGGGACCCGACGATATGCGGTGATGCACAACGATTTCATCATTGTGGGGCCCAAATCCGATCCGGCCGGAATCAAGGGAATGACCGATGCGGTGAAGGCCCTGGAAAAGATCGCCGACTCCCGATCCACTTTTATTTCCCGGGGGGATGACAGCGGAACCCACACCAAAGAACAGGACCTCTGGAAGGGGACCGACCTCGAACTGAAAGAAGAGAGCAAAACGATCACCAAAAAAGGAAAACCGATGGAACTCTCCTTTGTTCATCCGAAGGGATTGGGCGAATGGTACATATCCATCGGGCAGGGAATGGGGAAAGTTCTTACCTTCGCCGACGAAAAACAGGCCTATACCCTTACCGACCGGGGAACCTACATCAATTACACCGCCGGACGGGATGACGGCATCGATCTGGAGGTGCTCACCGAAGGTGATCCCAATCTCTACAACCCCTACGGGGTAATCCCGGTCGATCCGAAAAAACACGATCATGTGAAATACGATCTGGCCAAGCAGTTCGCCGAATGGATCACCTCCGAAAAGGGGCAGTCGGTGATCGCCGGTTACACCCTTCACGGCAAACAGCTGTTTTATCCGGACGCGGTTCCCGATGCCCGATAGCGCTTCCTGTAACGGTTAGCAAAACACCGGATGAGATACAACCGGGGGCGGCCTGTCGCCTCCGGTTTTTTTTGTTGAAAAGATCGACCTTTTCTGACATATTCCGCCGAGAACAACCTGAATCCTGAATAAAGATTTCATTCATGCAGTTTTTTCAAGACAGTTTTTTATCCGCTTTTTTGTTGATTCGTTCCTTAGACCCGGATCTGCTCGATGTGGTTGCGGTGTCCCTGAAGGTAAGTGCCTTGTCGACCCTGATCGCATCTCTTGTGGGCATTCCTCTCGGGTTCACGATTTCCACCACCGATTTTCATGGAAAGCGGGCCGTCATCACCTTTCTGAATACCCTGCTGGCCCTTCCCACCGTCGTGATCGGGCTGTTCGTCTACATGTTCATTTCCAGGCGGGGGATTCTGGGGGAATTGGGGCTGCTCTATACCCAGGAGGCGATTGTCATCGGTCAGGTGATTCTGATCGTGCCGATCGTCACCACCTTCACCATCTCCGCCGTTCACCGGCTCGACCGCCGATACCGGCAAACTGCCAAGACATTGGGGGCCGATCGAATCCAGGTCGCCCTGGTCCTGCTTCGCGAAGCCCGCTTCGGCATCATGTCTGCCGTGGTGGCCAGCTTCGGCCGGGTCATCTCGGAAATCGGCATCAGCATGATGCTGGGCGGCAATGCCAAGGGATTCACCCGAACCATGACCACCGCCATGGCGCTGGAATACGACAAGGGAGAATTCGTGCTGGCGGTCGCCCTGGGGCTGATCCTTATGAGCATCAGCCTGGTCGTCAATGTGATGCTCAATTCCATTCAGGGCCGGGCGATTTCCTGATGCTGTATGATATTCGCGGGCTCAAAAAGCGCTACAACGGGCGAACGGTGCTCGATCTGCCCGAGCTTTTTTTTGAAAAGGGGGAAATTTACGGCCTTCTGGGACCCAACGGGTCCGGCAAGACCACCCTCCTGTCCATCCTCGGATTTTTGAATACCCCCTCCGCCGGTGATCTGTTTTACAAGGGCCGGCGGGTCTCCTTTACTGAAAAATTCCTGCTCCCGCTTCGAAAAGAGGTGGTGGTGGTGG
>JAABSQ010000150.1 GCA_011390315.1 Desulfobacteraceae bacterium | reverse complement strand
CATCCGATTCTGTTCAGTACCACGGTCTATAAGAATGTGGAATTCGGCCTCAAGGTTCGGCAGGTGCCCAAATCCCGAAGACCCGACATGATTGAAGCCTCGCTGGAACGGGTGGGCATGCGGGATTTCATGCATGCCCGGGGCGGAGAGCTCTCCGGCGGGGAAAACCAGCGGGTGGCCATCGCCCGGGCTCTGGCCTGTTCGCCGCAGGTCATGCTTTTCGATGAACCCACCGCCAGTGTGGATGTAAACCATCAGATCGTGATCGAAGAAATCATTCGGGATCTCCATTCCCGGGAGGGCATCAGCATTATTCTCTCCACCCATAACCTGTCCCAGGCGGCCAAACTGGTCCATAAAAGAATCTATCTCTTTGAGGGGCGGGCATCCGCCTTTACTCATGAAAACATCTATCACGGGCCGGTAATCACTCAGGGGGGGCGGCGATACTGCCTGGTCCGGGAGAAATACCCTTTTCCGATCGACGGGGCCGAAGACGGCCCGGTGAAAATCTCTATCGATCCGGCATCCATTGAGATTCGGAAGGTTCAGGGTGCGACGGGCAAATCCGAAGGCTGGTTAAACGGTTGCATCAACCAGTTGGCCCTGGAGCGGGATCGGGTCCGAATCCTGGTGGACGTGGGCATTCCCCTCAATATCCTTCTATACGCCGAGGCCTATGCCGAAATGAATCTTTCCATCGGCGAATCGGTTCGGATTCGATGCCCGAAAGAGGCCGTGGCGGTGATCTGATCCGGCACGATAAAGGTTTTGACAAAAATGGGGTTTTATTATACATAGACCTCGCCTGCGGCTATAAGTCCATATTTGGAACAGAGGGATATTGGGATGTTTTTGTTCTCCCTGGATTTCGGCGGAGAAACTACAGAAAAAGGAGGAGACTTTTAGATGGACAAGAAAACATTGTTTCTAATGTTGGGTGAGGCGGTGCTGATCGTCATTCTGGTGGTGGTGGTTGCCATGGATTACAAATCCAAACCGGCCGAGGAGACTCTGGTCGCCCATACCACGAAAATGGAAGAGAAGGAGGTTGCTGAGAAAGAAGCGGTTGCTGAAGAAAAGGCCGCCAAAGCCGAGGAACTGACGGCCGAGACGCCGGAAGAAGTGGTTGAAGAAAAGGGCGAAAAGGACGAGGCTGCGGCCCAGAAGGAAGCCCCCGCCGAAGCTGAAAAACCGGTCGAGGAAAAGGCGGTCGCCAAAGGCGAAAAACCCGCAGAAGAAAAGGCCGAAAAGCCCTCTGAAGAAAAGGCTGAAGCGCCCTCAGAAGCGGCCCCCGCCGCTGCCGGCAGCGGCGAAGTGGCCGAGGTCATTCCCATGGACAACCCCGCCTATTCAGAACACACCAAACCCATTGCTCAGTTCACCCATAAAAAGCATTATGAAGAATATAAAATCAGCTGCGGGGAGTGCCACCATGATGAAAACGCCGAACCCCTCCACAGCCTGAAACCCGGCGACCCGGTGGAAAGCTGCATCGCCTGTCACGACAAACCCGGCAAAGCCCCCAAAGGCGAAAAGCTCTCCAAGGAAGAAGAACTCCAATACCATACCGAAGCCCTTCATGAAAACTGCATCGGTTGTCACCGGGAGTACAACCGGGAAAACAATACCAAGGATGCCCCCCAGACCTGCGGCAAATGCCATGAAAAAGAAGGATAAAGCCGGATAGCATCGACTCACGGCCGCCCGGATTTCTCGGGCGGCTTTTTTTAGGGAAAAGGCCCGCCATCGGCTGTCGGGGAGTTTCGCCTGAACCTTCTCTGACGAACCCCCGGCTTGAAGCGGGGTCCGCTTTCCCCCTTTTAGAAAATTGGTTTTTATCCTGCATTTTTCGTTTCCTGCCACGCCGGGCCCCCCCCTTTTTTTTGCCGCGAATTGAATGAAATCGGATCTTTTCGGCGCAATGTTTCCCAAATGATTAGGCCTTGCCAAATTCCCTATGGAACGATATGATTTTTTTTAAGCGGGTTCACGAAGAACCCGCTTGTAATGTAAGGAGGGATGTTCAGGAGGATGAAGACGAAGCGTTCTCGTCCTGTCGGCCGGGTGTCGCTGGAAACCATGGAAATCAGGAGAAATAACACTCGATGAACGAACAACCGGAAAAAAAAATTCACTTCAGGGAGTTTAAGGCGCTCAGCCGCGCGATCGCCTCATACGATGATCTCAACCTGTTGGCGGATCACCTTTCGGAACGGATATGCCGGTACTTCGAGGTCATCGGATGCAGCATCATGCTGTTTGACGAGCGGGAACAGCAGCTGTTCCGGTTGAGCAGCTTCGGCATCAGTGAGGAATATCTGAAGAAGGGTCCGATTCTGGCGGACGGCCGATATTCGGCCTTTGTCACCGGGGAGCCTATTTTTATCAAAAATTTTCAGAATGACCGGCGAATTCAATACCCGGAGGAAGCGGTTCGAGAAGGATTGGTGTCCATGCTTTCCGTTCCGGTCAAATACCGCGGCTCGCCCATCGGTCTGATTCGGGTATATCACAATCGAATCTGGGAACTTCACGAAGACGATCTCGAATCCTTCCGCATTCTGGCCGACTTTTTGGGGGTGGTTATTGAAAACAACGGGCTGCAGAATTTCCTGAATCAAGTGAAGGATGCCTTTGGAAACCTTCCGGTCCGGCTGCTGGAAGAGGATTGATCCCGCAGATGGCCGGAAAACAGTTTACGGATACCACCGATTTTTACGCTATCGATCAAGGCGACCAGATTCAGGTCGGAGATCGCTGGTACAAAGTCTTGGGCCACGAAAAGGAGCGGCGGTTCGGGATGGAAGACCCGAAATTCTGGGTCAAGCGGGCCCTGGACCCGGATACCGGCGAGAAAAAATACATCAAGCTGTCTTATTTCGAATCCTTTCACGTCACCTTCGGAGGGGTAAAAATAAGGTGTTTTCGGAATCCCGACAAGGAAGGAGAGATACTGAAGCTGATTGAAGGAAACCCCGGTTTCATGCAGGGAAAGTCCTTTCGTGACCCCCGGGGAAACAACGTTCGAATTCTGGATGCGGTTCGCGGTCCCAACTTCTATAATTACATTAATTCCTTCCCCGGCGACCACGAAACCTATTTCCATGAGAATTTGCCTGACATTCTCAGAAAACTGGTCACCGCCTTTGAAGCCGTTCAACTGCTCCACGAAAACGGATTTCGGCACGGGGATATTCGAAACGATCATATCATCATTGAGCGATCCACCGAAAACTATGTCTGGATCGATTTCGACTATGATTTTGAGGCCACGGAAAATCCCTTCAGCCTCGATCTCTTCGGCATCGGAAATATTCTCTCCTATGCGGTGGGGAAAGGCATTCACAATCTTCACATGATCGACGCCGATCGCAAGGCCTACGGAGACCTCATCGATCGGGTCGAACCGGGTGATTTTTCCGTCCTGGATAAATGGCGGTTTATCAATATTCGAAAACTATATCCCTACGTTCCCCAGATGCTCAATGACATTCTGTTGCATTTTTCCCAGGCATCCGAGGTTTTTTATGAAAGGGTGGGAGAAATCATCGAAGATCTAGACGAATACCTTTCCATGACCGGTCAAAAAAATGAGGAGGCGCCATGACCCATTCCATACTTGTGGCCTTGAAAGATTCCGGCAGCTCCCGGGCCGTCCTGGAATATCTGTCTCATCTGCCCTTCGATCGTGAGGAGGTCACCCTGACCCTGCTGCATGTGTTTCGAAAACCCTCCACCAGCGAAGCGTTTATGGGAGAGGATTATTTTGAAGAGGAAGTCTCCCGCCTGGAAGGCAACCTGAAGGAGGCCCGGGATCAACTGGTCGAGGCCGGTTTTCAGACGGATAGCGTCGAAATCCGCATCATTACCGAACTCTACCCTACGGTGACCGAGGGCATTCTCGACCAGTTCCATGAGGGCGGATATGACCTGGTGGTGATCGGTCGCAGAGAAAAATCCAAATCCGAAGAGTTCGTGATGGGGGATGTGGGGGTGAAGCTGATCCGGGCTCTGGAAGGTGCGGCCGGGGTCCTGGTGGTCAAATCCGACTGATTCTCCTTATCGATCCCCGACCCGAAGGGGATGGATAAGCCGTCGAGGAAGGGGCCCCGGCTTCCGGTCAGGTCGAGACCGATTCAGCCGATTCGGTCGGCGTCGATACGACCCGCTTTTTTTTAATCTGTATAATCCGGGCATGGTAATGATCGTTCCCGGCGATGCGGCCGCTGGTGAAGCGGATAATCAAAAAGGAAAGAATAAAGCACAAAAACGCCATAAAGGCCGACAAAGCCGATTCATCCACGCCGTAATCAGGAGCCAACCGGGAGCCGAGAGCCGCGCCCAGGATCATGCAAAAGACCGGGAAAAGGTAGAGCAGGGCGGACAGCTTGATCATGGAACCGGTCTGAATGGCGATGGTGACCGCATCCCCTTCTTTGGCCCCGATGGGGTTCATCACTTCCACTTCCCGTTCCTGGGCCCCTTCGCAGGAGCCATGGGCGGAACAGCTTTTGCAAGTGCTGGAGCGGGTGGTCTTGACCATGGCGGTGCCGAGCTTGGCCTGTGTGACGACGCCGTTTTCTTTGATTAAACTCATATCTTGATAGCCTGAAATAAAATGAACCTTTTAGAAAAAGGAAAATCGGGACGGGGTAGACCCCGCCCGATTGGTCGATTGGTTCAGCTATGACCGCGAATCAGGCGGCGGCCTCCTTTTTTTCTTCCGGTGATGCGCTTCGCACCAGGTGCGGGGATCGTTCATAACAGATCAGCCCGCACTGAAGGCACCGGTTGGATTCCTTTATAGCCATGGGTTCGGTGAATCCTTTTTCGAGTTCCCCGGCTTCAGCCAGTTCACGGGAGTTTGCAACGGGCATGATCACTCTGGGAGTGGGCGCCACGCTGTCCACATCATCCACGTCCTGTATCAGGGAATCGGGGGTGAGGACGTTGTCATCCAGCTCCATGGGGATGTCGTACATGATTTCATGGAGGGATACCGCGGCCCGGCGTCCGGCGCCGATGGCCCGAATGGCGGCGTTGTAGTCGGTGATCACATCACCCCGGGCGAACACTCCCTTTTCGCCCTTCTGATCCGGTCGTTTGTAGGGCGGCACGGCGATCCAGCTGACCGGCCCGCCTTCGGTACCCTCGGTTTCTCCGATGGTATCGAGCAAACGCTTGTAAAAGATCATTTCCGGAAAACGCCCGGCGGCCAGAAAAAGGTTCCGGGCCTTGGCCGTTCGCCGCTTTCCGGAACGGGTGTCCACCACCTCGATCTCTTCGAGCCGGTCTCCCTCACCAAACAGTCGGCTGATGCCGGTATTGAATTCCACATGAATGGAGTCGTATTCTTCCATCTCTTCCAGCACCGGGATGGCATTGACCGCCAGCTTTTCCCGGGGCTCCCGAAAATAGACGGTGATGCTTTCGGAACCCAGGTCACGGCAGATTTTGGCGGCTTCCAGTCCGGCCTTGCCGCCGCCGATGATCGCCACGTCTTTTCCAGGGGCGATTCGGTTGCTGCGACCGGTATCCGATTTGATCAGATCGATCAGAAGATAACACCCCGGCAGCATCTCCTCGATGGCGTCTCCGGGAAGCCGGGAAAGCCGGTTGTCCCATCCGCCGGTGGCCATGAATACCGTTTCGTATCCCTGGCCGAGAAGCCCGCCGATGGTGATATCCGATCCCAGCGCTTTTCCGGTTTCGGCCTTCACCCCCATGTCCAGAATGCCGTCGATATCCCACTGGAGGACCTCTTCCGGAAGCCGTTCCGGGGCGATGGCGGTGCGCAACAGCCCGCCCAGGTTCTCGGTGGCCTCGTAGAGGGTGATGTCATGGCCGATGCGGGCGGCAAAAAAGGCTGCCGATAATCCCTCGGCTCCGCCGCCGATAACTGCGACCTTGCGGTTGGTATCCGGGGCCTTGAAAGGATGAATTCGATCCCCGCTGCTTCGTTCATAGTCTGCGCAGAAGCGTTTCAGGTAATTGATGGCAACCGGCTCATCTACAAAATTACGGCGGCATTCTTCTTCGCAGGGTCGTGGGCAGATGCGGCCGATCACCGCTGGAAAGGGATTCCGTTCTTTGATGACCTGCACCGCCCGGTTGTAGTTGCCCAGAGAAATCTGGCGGATGTATTCCCGAATGTCGATGCCGGCCGGGCAGGCCCGCTGACACGGGGTGGTACACTCGTCATCCTTGTATTCCCGAATGATTCGGCGGGTGACCGAAGAGAGATTGATGATATGTTTGGGACAGATCCGTTCACAGGTGCCGCATCCGGTGCATTTGACCGCATCCACTACCGGCAGATTGTCTGGCCCCATGGCGATGGCATCGAAGGGGCAGGCCCGGACGCAGCTTCCCAGGCCGAGACAGCCGATGGTGCAGACCTTCATGCCGCCGTTCAGAAGGGCGGCGGCCCGGCAGTCGTTCAGCCCGTTGTAGATGTATTTGAGGTCGGCGTCCTGGGTGCCGAAATAACAGCCGGGCCGGGCGATATCCGGTTCTTTGGCTTCGATGGAGACCCCCAGAATGGCGGCGATGGCTTCGGCGGTTTCGGCACCGGCGGCCACACAGGAGTTGGGTCCGGATTTGCCCTGGACCACCGCCTCGGCATTGGACGAACAGCCGGGATATCCGCAGCCCCCGCAGTTGGCTCCCGGAAGAACACCCTCTACGGCGAGTATCTGGGGATCCACGTAGACATAAAAGACCTTGGATGCGATGGCCAGACCGGCTCCGACAATAATGCCCAGCCCGCCCATCATGGCGATAGCTTCTATCATAATCTGACTCCTTGAACGAATGTATATGTCATGTCAAACTCCGGTTCGGCGGTCAGCCGTACCGTTATTGTTGGGATTTCAACCGTGCGGCCGAATTTACAGGAGAGCGTCGAACTTGCACTTTTCAAAGCAGGTCAGGCACTGCACGCATTTTTCCTTGTCGATAACGGCCTTTTCTTTTTTCTTCCAGATCACGGCGTCGGCCGGGCAGGCCCGGAAGCAGGCGCCGCAGCCGGTGCATTTGTCCATATCCACTTCGAATCTAAGCAGTGCCGCGCAGGTTTTGGCCGGGCACTCCTTGTCGTAGATATGGGCGATATACTCGTCTTTAAAATACCGCAGGGTCGAAAGCACCGGATTGGGCGCGGTCTGGCCCAGGCCGCAAAGAGATGCCTCTTTGATGGTGGCGGAGAGCTCTTCCAGGATCTCCAGATCCCGAGGCTCGCCGTGGCCGTCGCAGATCTTTTCCAGGGTTTCCAGGAGACGTTTGGTCCCTTCCCGGCAGGGGGTGCATTTGCCGCAGGATTCTTCCTGGATGAAGTCCATGAAAAACCGGGCCATGTCTACCATGCAGGTGGATTCGTCCATGACGATAACCCCGCCCGAACCCATGATGGCGCCGACTTTGGCGATCTCCTCGTAGTCCACCAGGGTGTCGAGGTGCTCCTCGGGGACACAGCCGCCCGAAGGGCCGCCCAGCTGCACCGCCTTGAATTTCTTCTTTCCGGGGATGCCGCCGCCGGTGGCGAAGATCAGGTCCCGCAGGGGAGTTCCCATCGGGACCTCCACCAGTCCGATGTTGTTGACGTCGCCGGAGATGGCGAAAACCTTGGTCCCCTTGCTCGATTCGGTGCCCACCGAGGCATACCAGGCCCCGCCGTTGACCATGATCTGGGGGACGTTTGCCAGGGTCTCCACGTTGTTGAGAATGGTCGGTTTTTCCCAAAGCCCCGCGTGGGCCGGGAAGGGCGGCCGAGGGCGGGGCATGCCCCGTTTTCCCTCGATGGAGCGCATCAGGGCGGTCTCCTCGCCGCAGACGAACGCGCCCGCGCCCTGGTAGATGTCGATTTCGAAGTTCATTCCGGAGTCGAAGATGTTTTCACCCAGAAGCCCCCGTTCCTTGGCTTTTTGAATGGCGATCTCCAGCCGCTTGATGGCCAGGGGATATTCGGTTCGGGCATAGATGTAACCCTGATTGGCGTTGATGGCCTTGGCCGCGATGATCATCCCCTCCAGCACCGCATGGGGATCGGCCTCCAGAATGGACCGGTCCATGAAGGCGCCGGGGTCGCCCTCATCGGCGTTGCATAAGACGTACTTGACCGAACCGGGGCTTTTGCTGGCGAAGTCCCATTTTAAACCGGTGGGAAAACCGGCCCCGCCGCGGCCCCGCATGCCCGAGGCCTTCATTTCTTGAATAATCTGCTCCGGGGTCATCTGAATCAGGGCCTTATACGCCCCCTGATAGCCGTCCCGGGCGATATAGTCGTCGATGGATTCGGGGTCGATGAGCCCCTTGTTCCGCAGGGTTCGGGGCATCTGATAGGAGAAGAAGGGGATATCATCCTGATGGGCGATCTTTTTCTTGGTCGACGGGTCCTTGTACAGGAACTTTTCCACCGTTTTCCCGCCGATCAGATCTTCCTCCACCACTTTTTTGACGGCTTCCGTGGTCAGCTTCTGATAAAAAGTGCCGTCCGGATGGACAACCAGGATGGGCCCCATGGCGCAAAAGCCGTTGCACCCGGTTTCCACCACCTTCATCTTGTCATCCAATCCCCTGTCCTTGAGTTCCTGGACCAGGGCATCCTTGACGGCGATGCTTCCGGTGGCGTGACAGCCGGTTCCGCCGCAGATCAGCAGGTGTTTCAGCTCCGGTGAGTTGAACTCCGCAAGGTTTTCTTCTTTGATCTTTTTCAGATCCTCTATGGTCAATCTCGCCATTATATTTTTTCTCCTTACTCTATTACCAAGACCCGTCCAGACCCCTGAGGCCGTTCATATAGAGGCGTCCGCTGGCCACGAACAGGGAATAGCGGGTTCTCAGAACGGGCAGATCGTACGAGCGCGCCAGTTCGAGAATCTCCGCCTTGGGCCGCTTTCCCCTGACGAAAACGACTGCACCGACTTCCGCGATTTTGGCGGTCCGGAGTACCTGTTCGGTGGTCAGACCGGTGAGCAGCACCGAGCCCTTGGCGACCGCGGACAGGATGTCGTCCATCAAGTCGGCGCCCCCGCCGGCGAAAACGGTGCGGTCCAGTTGATCCTCTCCGTTGAGGACTTCGCAATCTAATATGTCTCGTATTTCAATGAGTTTCATAGAAACTATACCGGCCCCTCGATATTCCCGGGGCTATTCATACCGTGTCAGGATATCCAAAACCTTATCCGCCTTCACGGCGCCGTGCACATCCTGGTTCACCAGCATCACCGGGGCCAGGCCGCAGGCGCCCAGACACCGCACCGATTCAAGGGTAAACAGGCGATCCTCGTCGGTGCCGCCTTCCTCCAGGCCGTACTTGTTGGAAATCCGGCTGATGACCTCTTTGATTCCCTTGACGTAACAGGCGGTTCCCGTACATACCTTGATGATGTGTTTGCCTTTGGGCTCCATGGAAAACAGCGCGTAAAAAGAGGCCACGCCGTAGACATCGCTGGCCGGCAGGTTCAGCCCGTAGGCCAGATAGTCCATCACCTCGGTCGGCAGGTAGCCGACCGCATCCTGGCTCTCCCGCAATGCTGCGATCACCGAGCCGAGTTTTCCGCTGTATTTTTCAATGACGCCGTCGATCTGCTGCCACATCTCCTCTGTTACGTCCGGATGCTGGGGGTGTGCCCACTCCTTCATAAATCTACTCCCTCGAATCATAGGTCGAAATTAAATAGACAATCAACTCATAATATACCATTCATGATTAAATACGAGGGCTAACATTTCACAAGATTTAGAAAAAGTCAATGTCATCCTATTTTCCTTTTAAGGGATTTTGTTGGGGAATTCATCGAAGGATTGACGGGAGGCCACCCGCTGATATAAAAAAAACGCATTCAGGCGGGAATCATTCCAATCTCAACAGATGCGGATTCGATAATGCGAGAACAAAAGAAAAAGGCCGAAGAAGCCGCCGGTTTTCTGAAGCGGCGCAATGTGCATGCTCCCCGGGTCGGTCTCCTGACCGGAACCGGCCTGGGCGACAGCACCGATGCCATGGAGATCGCCGAGGTGCTGGACTACACAGAGATTCCCCACTTCCCGGTCTCCACGGTGGCGGGGCATCGGGGAAAACTGGTATACGGGCGAATGGGGTCCCGGTCGGTGGTGGCCCTGCAGGGGCGGTTTCATCTGTACGAGGGATACTCGCCCCGGGAGGTGACCTTCCCCGTTCGGGTGATGCAGGAGCTGGGGGTGAGGGTGCTCATCGTCACCAACGCCGCCGGAGGCTTGAACCCGAATTTTCAACCCGGCGACCTGATGTGCATCACCGACCACATCAACCTGACCGGCGAAAACCCGCTGGCGGGACCCAACGAAGAGGCCTGGGGGATTCGATTCCCGGACATGTGCGCGGTGTATGATCCCGGCCTCATCAAACGGGCCGAAAAAGCCCATGGGGAGGGAAGCCGCCCGATTCGAAAAGGCGTCTATACCGGGCTCAAGGGGCCTTCCCTGGAGACGCCCGCGGAGGTGCGGTATCTCAGACAAATCGGGACCGATGCCGTGGGGCTGTCCACGATTCAGGAGGTGATCGCCGGGGTGCATGCGGGGATGCGGATACTGGGTCTGTCCATCATCACCAATGTCAATGACCCGGATTCTCCGGTTCCGGCCACCGTGGAAGAGATCATCGCCGTGGCCGAATCGGCCGCCCCCCGTCTGGCCGCCACCATTCAGGGGGTTCTGACGGAGGAAGACCTGTGACGCCCGCCCCTTCCCATGCCGACCTTCTGGTGACCGGCGGGATCGTGCTGACCATGCTGCCCGATGCCGAACCGATCTTCGAGGGCGCCGTGGCCGTTGTCGGAGACCGGATTGCGGCGGTGGACCGGTCGGACCGGTTTTCAGACTGGACCGTCGACCGAACCATAGACGCCCGGGGCGGAATCATCCTGCCGGGCCTGGTCAACGTCCACACCCATGCCGCCATGACCTGCTTTCGCGGATTGGCCGACGACCTGCCCCTGATGACCTGGCTCAATGAGCACATCTTTCCGGCCGAAGCCAAGCTGACTCCGGAGAAGGTCTATGACGGGGCCCTGCTGGCCTGTGCAGAAATGATCCTGTCGGGCGCCACCTGCTTCTGCGATATGTATCTTTTCGAAGGGGCGGTAGCCCATGCGGCCCGAGACGCCGGGATGCGGGCGGTGGTGGGGGAGGTGCTTTATGATTTTCCATCCCCCGGCTATGGCGATATCGAAAAGGGGTTCGCCCACACCGAAGACCTGATCCGCCTCTGGAAAGATGACCCCCTGGTTACCATTGCGGTGGAGCCCCACTCCCCCTACCTCTGTTCGCCGGACCTGCTTGGCCGGGCCGCAAAAATCGCCCGGACCCACCGAGTGCCCCATGTGATTCATCTTTCCGAGACCCGAGCCGAGGTGGAGCAGATTCAGGAGCGCTACGGCAGGCGCCCGGTGGAACATCTGGCTGAACTCGGGGTGCTCGGCCCCGAGCTTCTGGCCTGTCACTGCGTGGCCCTGTCGGAATCGGATATCGACCTGCTTCGCCGGCATGAGGTCAAGGTGGCCCACTGCCCCGAGAGCAACATGAAGCTGGCCTCGGGCATCGCCCCGGTGCCGGATCTGCTGAAGGCGGGGGTCTGCGTGGGCCTGGGCACCGACGGGTGCTCCAGCAACAACGACCTGGACCTGTTTTCGGAGATGGACACGGCCGCCAAGCTCCACAAGGTGGCGACCCTGGACCCGACGGTTCTGGATGCCCATACCGTGCTTCGAATGTGTACCGCCGAGGGGGCCCGGGCACTGGGGATGGGAGATATCATCGGGGTGCTGGCCCCGGGCATGCGGGCCGACCTGATCGTGGTGGATACCGACAAGCCCCACATGACGCCGCTGCACAACCCGGAATCCCAGCTGGTCTATTCCGCCGGCGGGGGGGATGTCGCGACCTCCGTCGTCAACGGCCGGGTGGTGATGGCCGACCGCGAATTGACCACCATGGATGTGGAGGCGGTGATGAACCGGGTCCACAGCATAGCGGAGGAGATTCGGCGGGGGTGACCGCCGACGCCGGATGCCTGTAAGCCCGGTCTTCGGGGGCGATGCGCATCAGATCGGATTCGGCATATCGGCTAAGAACCGGATTGCGGATTTTTTTTGATTGTTTGGCGACGCTGCCTGTTATCTACATAATTTACCTGATGGTTTTGTTGCTATTGTTCATTTAAAATAGTAATGATGTCACGTGGTGGAACCATTCTGTCCGCCGCCGAATAACATGATGCCAACAATTAGGGTGAAAAGCGAGGAAGCGATGTCAAAACTCATATTTATTTCCAATCGTCTGCCGGTGACCATTCGTCGGGATCCCGAGACAGGCGAGTTCGAGTTGACTCGAAGTATCGGCGGGCTGGCTACCGGTCTGGGATCGGTGCATGAAGGCGGAGAGAGTCTGTGGGTCGGGTGGAGCGGTCTGCATGAGGAGGATATCACGGAGGCGGAGGATGCCGAGCTTCAAAAAAAGCTTGTGAAAGAGCAGGGGTGTCTCTCCTTCCATCTCTCGCGGCAGGATTACGAGGATTTCTATATCGGCTTTTGTAATGAGGCGATCTGGCCGCTGTTTCACTATTTTCCCAATCGGGCCCGATTCAATCGCCATCAATGGGAGGCTTACCGTCAAACCAATCTCCGTTTCTTTGCGGAGGTCAGGGGCCATATCCAACCGGGAGATACCATCTGGGTCCACGATTATCATCTGATGCTGCTGCCGCATTTGATTAAACAGAGTTTTCCCGAGACGGCCATCGGTTTTTTTCTGCATATTCCTTTTCCATCTTACGAAATTCTGAGGCTGTTGCCTTGGCGGGAAGAGGTGATGGAGGGGCTCCTGGGGGCGGATCTTCTCGGATTCCACACCTTCGATTATGTGCGCCATTTTATTTCCAGCGCCCGTCGAATTCTCGGCTGTGAATTCAGCTTGGGATATCTCACCCTGGATGACCGGCTGGTTCGTCCCGATGTGTTTCCCATGGGAATCGATTATGAGAAATACCGGGATGCCGAAGACCTGCCAGAAGTGGCGGCCGCATTGAAGGATGCCCGGCGGCGGCTTTCGGATTTTCGAACCATTCTGTCGGTGGATCGTCTGGATTACTCCAAAGGCATTCCTGAGCGGATCAGAGGATTCGACCTGTTTTTACATCAGCACCCGGAATATCATGAAAAGGTGAGTCTCAACCTGATCGTCGCGCCCTCCCGGACCGAGGTGGAGGAGTATAAAGAGCTGTTAAGAGAAATACAAGAGCTCGTGAGCACCGTCAACGGCAAACACGGATCTCTGAACTGGGTGCCGATCCATTTTTTTTATCGAACCTTTCCTTTCGAGGAACTCACCGCCCTCTATATGGTCGCGGAGGTGCTTCTGGTAACCGCCATTCGGGACGGGATGAACCTGATCGCCAAGGAATACCTGGCGGCACGGCGGGATGATACCGGGGTGCTGATTTTGAGCGAAACGGCCGGCGCCGTGCATGAACTCGGGGAATCTCTGGTGATCAACCCCAATGATATCGAAGGCATCGCCAATGCGATTCTGACGGGGCTCGAAATGGACCCGGCGGAGCAGAAACAGCGGAACGCCGCCATGAAACAACGCCTGGCCCGGTACCACGTTCGGTTCTGGGCCCGGGATTTTATCTCCAAGTTAACTGAGGTGCGGCAGTATCAGGAGGTTCAAACCAGACGCAGCATGATCGATACCGTTAAAGAAGATATGCTGTCGGCTTACCGGAAGGCCAGACGGAGGCTCTTCTTTCTCAATTATGACGGAACCCTGGTCGGCTACCGGGACACCCCCGACAAAGCCCGGCCCGATCAAGACCTGCGCAAACTGATCGAAAATCTGTCTTTTCGAAAAGGAAACCGGGTGGTGATCGTCAGCGGCCGAAAGCGGGAGGACCTGGAGGATTTTTTCAGCGGCCTGCCGGTGGATCTGGCGGCCGCACACGGCAGCTGGTTAAAAACCTTGGGGGAGGATTGGGAGAAGACCGAATTTTTTTCCGCCGACTGGAAAGAGACGATCCGCCCCATTCTGGAAAATTACACCGACCGGACCCCCGGTTCTTTTATTGAAGAAAAAGTCTATTCCCTGGCCTGGCATTACCGCAAGTGCGAGCCGGATTTGGCGGCCCTGCGGATCGGGGAATTGAAGGATTCTCTTTTCAGTGTGACGGAAAATCTGAATGTCGGCATCATCGACGGCAGCAAAGTCCTCGAAGTAAAGGATACCGCCGTCCACAAGGGGCGGGCGGTTTCCAAATGGCTCAAGGAGGAAAATTCTGACTTTATTTTCGCCGCCGGGGATGATCCGACGGATGAGGATCTTTTCGATGTGATGCCCGAGTCGGCTTATTCCGTGAAAGTCGGTATGAACCGCTCCCGGGCCCGCTACCATATCAAAGACTGGCGCGCCCTTCGCAGGCTCCTGGATGAAATGGCGACCGCTTGAGCTGCATGCCTCCGGAACCCCTGATCCGCAGCAGAATTTTGTGAAGAACGTCCGGTCCGTTTCCGCTGTCTCCCCCGCCCTCGGGGGAGATTTCTCCTCGGCCCTTTAATCTCCAACCCATTTACATGCTGTAAAAATCCCCGACGTTTTTACCGGACGAATCGCCGGTTCCTCTCCTTAGGATATCCAAAAAACCTGATAATACGGGTTGTTGTGCTCGTCCGTTTGGATAAATGCGAGTGGCATGACCTTTGCTCTCTTCCAAAGCGGTACCGGAAAGAATCGAATTTTTTGATGACCGGAGCAGACAGAAAAAGAATGAACCCGTTGAAAAGGAGGGGACGGCATGAAGAAGATACGGCGAATCATGGTCGCTTACGATATGTCGGCGCATTCCGTCGAGGCGCTCCAATACGCCGTCGGTTTGGCCGAAGACGGCAAAGGTGGATTGATCATCGTGAATGTCATCAACCAACGGGATGTGGACATGATCGAAAAGATTTCAATGGAAACATCCAGTATCACCGTGCCCAAATACCTCCAGAACCAGGAGCGGGACCGGAGTCGTCTGATTCAAACGGCTTTGAGCGAGATCGTACGTTCGGATATTCCGGTGAAAACGGTTTTTCGAGTGGGTACGCCCTATCTCGAATTGATACAGGCCGCAGTGGATGAACAGGCCGACCTTCTGGTGATGGGCTCGAAAGGGCGCAGCAATCTGGCCGGGGTACTTTTCGGGACCACCGCTGAAAAGGTGTTTCGCCGATGCCCGGTGCCGCTTTTGAGCGTGAGAATACCCAAATAGGCGGTCCCTCGATCGTTGTTAATCCAAAAAAAGGGAGGTATACGATGGTGCAGATCCAAAAGATTCTGTTTCCGGTGGATTTGTCGGAAACATCCCCCAAGATCGTTCCCACCGTATTGATGATGCGGGAGAAACTGGATGCCCGTCTCCATCTACTATTCGTGGCCCGGGCTTTTGATTACTTTCGGGGGATCTATGTTCCGAATATTTCGATCGACACATTGGAATCCCAATTGGCGGAAGGGGCCAAAAGACGGATGGCGGAATTCCAGGAACAATTTTTTGCCGGCCTTCCCGATGTTCGAGTTTCCGTCCTGGCCGGAGATATTTCCGAAGAGATTCTCGAGTATGCGGTTCGGGAAGGGATAGACATGATCATCATGGGCACTCACGGGCGAAAAGGCTTGGACCGGGCCTTTTTCGGTTCCATCGCCGAGCGGGTCATCAAATTGTCGCCGGCGCCGGTTCTGGTGGTCAATCCCTACCGTTCCAAAAAAAATCCTTGAAGGCCGGTCACCATCTCCCTCTGTGCGGCTTTTTTCTAATTACTGCAACCGCATCTGCGTGGCACGTAACCCGTCTTTGATTCCCTGTTGGGTTTCGGGCCGGTTCATGCATTGGGCAGGGATCGAGGCGTCGGATTGGGGATTGCAGCTCAGCCCGGCGGTGTTTTCGGCGGTGCAGACCCCCCATCGGTATCCCATTTGGTAGCAACCGGCTTTTCCGGAGCGGTTTTGGGTGGGCGCGGTCCGCCGGGTTTTCAGCGGGTCGGCGGTTTCTTTTCCGGCGGTGTCCCGGGTCGATTGCCCGGAGGCGCAGGCGGTGATCATCAACAGACAAAAAACAGCGCTCAGCAGGTGTTTCATCGGAGTCGTTCTCCTTCCTTATTTATGCTAGTTTATACAAGATGATTCAGCCGCCCTTGCCGAACCCGCAGCCCGGGTAGCGGCATTCAGGGCAGCCGGAACAGAACCCGCCGTGGCCCAGAGAGATGATATCCGCTCGGGTCAGCTTCTCCCCGGCCAGAATTCGAGGCACGATCAGGTCGAAAACGGATGCCTGGTGGTACATCACACAACCGGGCAGGCCCAGCACCGGAACATCTTCGACATAGGCCAGCATGAACATGGCGCCGGGGAAGGTCGGGGCCCCGTAGGTGATGACCTCTCCGCCCGCGGCTCGAATGGAGGCGGGGGTCTGATCGTCCGGGTCCACCGACATGCCGCCGGTGACCGCGATCAGTTCGGCGCCCCGGCGCAACATCCGGTGAATCGCCTCCACCGTCATTTGAATATCATCCGAAACAAACACCTGATCCAGAATTCGGCTTCCCAAATCATGGAACTTGCGATGAAGGATGGGACCGAACCGATCCTGGATGCGGCCGTGGTAAATTTCGCTTCCGGTGGTGATGACCCCCACGTTTACCGATGCCAGGGGGCTGATTTGTACCACGGGGAAGTGGTCTCTGCAAATCCTTTCCACCCCCTGAATCTTTTCTTCGGCCGTGACCAGGGGGATAATGCGGGTTCCAGCCACAGCCGTTTCTTTTCGAATGGTCCGGTTCGTATGTAAGGTGGAAAAGACGACCGCCTCGATTTCATTGATTCGATAGAGGGCCTCCACATCCACCTTCAACAGACCGTCGATTTCGGCTGTCAGATTGACCCGGCCCTCTGACGGAGGCGTCAAAGAGAGCCCGGGACCGGCCGCAGCCCCTGCGATCCTTTCCGCCGCCGTATCTTCGTGAACCCATCCGGACTTCAGGTCGAATACATAAATATGCTCCTTCCCGATTTTCAAAAGCTCGGGAACATCCTGTTCCCGAATGATATGCCCTTTTCTGAACGCCCTGCCCTTGAATTCCCCGGGAATGATCCGGGTGACGTCATGACAGAGCACCATTCCGACAGCCTTCTGGACCGGTACGGATTTCATGCTTTCTTCTCCATTGAACGAATAACCCGAGAAACCCACTTGCACCAGGATTTTTTAGACGATATGCTTTCTCGAATAAGGTTGAATGAAAACCGGGACCTTCCGACGGGCTTCGGATTTTCATCAACCCCGATGGCAATTTTTATATCGGTCCGAATCGGTCCGGATGAAGAGATTGAATTCGGGTAAGCGTATCTCAGCGTTGTTTCCGGGAACCTGTCGGGTTTTTATGACCCGAGGGGTCTTCCGGATCGAGTCAAATTGACTCAATCCCCCGCGCTGTTTTTCATCATAATTTTCAAAAATGAGCACGGTAACCACTCCGGTCAACTTTTTTTCACGAAAAACGGTTCCCGGCCCGACAGGGCCGGCATCCATTAGATTTAGCCAACCAAATCAACAGGTTCACACAGGAGATGAAGATGATGAATGCTTCTCGTTCCACTCTGGCCATTCATTCGAATGAGGTCCCGTCGCTCTCCCCCTTATTCCAGAAAGGGGTTCTGATAGAGGTGGATACCGGATGTTCGGTACAATCGTTATTGTGCGACCAATGGGGAATTCCCTTCGATTATGTCGCTGACCGGATCAGCACCCTGTTTCTGAACGGACAACCGGTGGACGATATCGACACCGCAAAAATCCGTGAAGGGGCCGTTTTGGCGCTTTCCTCGGCCATGCCGGGCCTGGTGGGCGCGATGATGCGGCGGGGCGGAATCATCACTCCGCTGCGCAGCTCCATCAGCTATCGGGAACGGGGGGGCGCAATCGATTCCAAGCGGGGCCGGATTACCGTCAAGCTGTTCAATCTGCTGGTCAATGAACTGGGCCGGCGTCTTCTGGGGATCGGGTTTCTCGCGGAGGCGGGAGATCTGAAGGGGCTTTTCCCCGAGCGGGTGGACGCAGCTTGGGAGGACGGGGAACTGATTCGGGTGGTTTCCGGAAAGGATACCTCGGGGTCGTCGGATTGAACACGTTTCAGGCAAGGCCCGGAGGTGATGGCAGGTATTTTGCATTAACCATCCCAGATCAGGGAAAGGGAGGGTGACCAGCGAAGGTCGCGAAGCGGCAAGGCGGTTGACAGACAGCGGACATTCGACTATATTGTAAATGATTTTGGACGGATATACTCTCTGATTGTGATATTCACCCTCTCTTTCCCTGTAATTTTGACCCGATGAAAGTGTGTATGTCGAAAGGGTCGTTTTATATTTACCCTCACGTCCAAAAAGTAACTGTTAGTGATATTTTCAAGGAAGCAACAAACCCCAACGTAAGGAGGATGTAAGGTTATGGATAAGATCATACGCATCGATGTCGGTGCCGAAGGCGGACCTAAAGCGGTGGTGACGGATCTGGGCGAGTACGCGGGAATGGGCGGACGCGGTATGACCTCAATGGTGGTATCCAAGGAGGTGCCGCCGGATTGTCACCCCCTCGGTCCTGA
>JAABSQ010000149.1 GCA_011390315.1 Desulfobacteraceae bacterium | reverse complement strand
GCCGCCTCGACCTCGGGTCGAATCTCCATAGGATGCAAAAGTCCGCTGACCGGCGGCATCAAGGAGTCCAATGCCGGCGGCCAGGCCGGTCAGGTCATGGCCCGCCTCGGGTATGCGGCCATTATTATTGAAGGCGAGAACAAGACCGGGGATCTGTACAAGGTCTTCATCAATAAAGATAAGATCGAAATCACTCCGGCCAACGAGTTCAAAAACGTTCGGAATTACCCGCTCTCGGTGGAAATGAAGAAGGCCCACAGCGACAAGGTGGCCATGATTTCCATCGGCACTGCCGGTGAAATGAAGATGTGCGCCGCTTCCATCGCGGTCACCGACCGGGAATTTCGTCCCACCCGTCATGCGGGCCGCGGCGGAGTCGGCGCGGTCATGGGCGCCAAAGGCATCAAGGTGATCATCCTGGATGACGAGGGTTGCTCCATGCGCAAGCCGGCCGATGCCGAAAAGTTCAAAGAGGCCAACAAGACCTTCGTCAAGGGGCTGAGAGGCCATGCGGTCACCGGCCAGGGGCTTCCGGCCTACGGTACCAACGTGTTGACCAACATCATCAACGAGTCGGGCGGCTACCCCACCTATAACTTCAAGGAAGGCCGGTACAAAGACGGCAGCAAGATCAGCGGCGAAACCTATGCCGAGCTGGAAACCAGCCGGGGCGGCAATCCGACCCACGGGTGTCATCGCGGATGCGCCATCCAGTGTTCCGGCATTTACAATGACAAGGACGGCAACTACGTCTCCAAACAGCCCGAGTATGAAACGGTCTGGGCCCACGGCGGTAACTGCGGCATTTGTGATCCCGATGCCATCGCCAAGCTCGATTTCATGGATGACGATATCGGCGTGGATACCATCGAAATGGGCGTCACCATCGGCATCGCCATGGAGGCCGGTCTGATCCAGTTCGGTGACCAGGAAGGCGCCATCAAGCTGATCGAAGAGATCGGGCAGGGGACGCCTCTGGGGCGTATCCTCGGCAACGGCGCGGGCATGACGGCCCGGGCCTTCGGTCTGGAAAGAGCTCCGGTGGTCAAGAACCAGGCGCTTCCGGCCTATGATCCCCGGGCGATCAAGGGGATCGGCGTCACCTACGCCACTTCCCCGATGGGCGCCGACCACACCGCCGGGTATGCCATCGCCACCAACATCCTCAAGGTCGGCGGCGACGTGGACCCCTTGAGCAATGATGGCCAGATCGAACTCTCCAGAAACCTTCAGATCGCAACGGCGGCCCTGGACGCCACCGGTTACTGTCTGTTCATCGCCTTTGCCATTCTGGACCAGAGCGAGACCTTCGACGCCATGGTGGAATCCATCAACGGCATGTATAATCTGAATATGACCGGAGACGACGTGGTGGATTTGGGTAAGAAGATTCTTTCGATGGAAAGGGATTTCAACAAGAGGGCCGGATTTACCGCCGAAGATGATCGGTTGCCGCGCTTCTTCAGAAGAGAAACGATTTCCCCGCACAACGTGGTCTTCGATATTCCTGATGAACAGCTGGACACGGTGTTCAACTGGTAGTCGAATTTTAGATTAGAAACCCCGAACGGGGAGGCGGTTTTTTTACCGCTTCCCCGTTTTTTTTGTGCGCCCGGCATGGCGCGATCACTTGGAGGTGCAAGTCCTCTTCTGGCCCGACAGGGGGAACAGATAGCCGGACGGCAAGGGTGTTCACTGTGAGGTGGAATCCGAAGGAAGCCGCAGGCAAAACGCTGACCTGACGAATAGAAATCGCATAAGAGGCGACCATGGCGGATGAGAAGGCAAATATCTTCAAAGTCCAATACCTGTACGGAAACCATGGTCGTATATGCGGCGGGTATAAGCGGGAAGGTGATCGAGTCTTACCCGGGGAGATCTGCCGGTCTGCTTCAGGCTACCGCCGTCGTGAGGCGGTGGGATGGATCGGCAGAAGTCAGCCGACAGCATAGTAGGCTTTCTCGACCGAGCTGAAGGCTGGAACTTGAATTGTGCGGCAGGAGCTTGAATTTCGATGTCAACGGAGACGCAGAATAGTATTGCTGAGATGCACGATCCCATACCGGAGAGTAGCGGACGGAATCCGCGAGGGTACGGTGTTGGTGCGTCAAGTGGCACGGCAAGGAGAGATGACTTCTGCCAAAGGACCGATGAGATGATGGAAGCGGTGGTCGAGCGCGAGAACATGCTGGGACTCGTGGCACTGCTCGATCGTATTATTGCAGTCCAAAACAAATCAAGAACCGCCGTATACGGAACCGTACGTACGGTGGTGTGAGAGGACGGAGGGCGAGAGCCCTCCTCCTACTCGATATTTGAACAAAATTTGCAGACGGCATACAACCGCCGGCTGCACAAGGAAATATCAGGAAAGCACCTATGCATTTTTCTTCTTTTGGATTGAAACCCGAAATCATTCAGGCTGTCGACCGACTCGGATTTGAGGGGACCACCCCCATTCAGGAACAGGCCATCCCCCGGATGCTCGCCGGCAACACCGACATCATCGGCCTGGCCCAAACCGGCACCGGCAAAACCGCGGCCTACGGCCTGCCCCTGATCCAGTTGGTCGATTTTGCCTCCCCCGCCTTGCAGGGCCTGATTGTTTGCCCCACCCGGGAACTCTGCCTTCAAATCACCGGCGATCTGAAACTGTTTGCCCGGTTCTTCCCCCATTCCAGGATCGTCTCCGTGTATGGGGGCGCGGACATTCGGCAGCAGATCGTCGAGGTCAAAAAAGGGGTTCAGATCATCGTGGCCACACCCGGCCGCCTGCTGGATCTGGTTCGGCGGAAAGCGGTCCGATTGGATGGGGTGGCTATTGCGATCCTGGATGAGGCCGATGAAATGCTCAACATGGGATTTCAGGAGGACATCGACGCCATTCTGGAACAGACCCCGGCCGACAAACGGACCTGGCTGTTTTCCGCGACCATGCCGAAGGCCGCGGCCAAAATCGCCGATACCTATATGACCCGGCCGGTGACCATCAGCGCCGGTTCGCCCAACCGGACCGCCGACAATATCGCCCATGCCTGCTATGTGGTCAAAGAAAAAGACCGGTATGCGGCCCTCAAACGTCTGATCGATTACACCCCGGATATTTTCGGCCTCATCTTCTGCCGCACCCGGCTCGAAACCCAGACGGTGGCCGACAAACTGATGAAAGACGGCTACAATGCCGAACCGCTGCACGGTGATCTTTCCCAGATGCAGCGGGACCAGGTGATGAAAAAATTCAGAGAGCGAACCCTTCAGCTGCTGGTGGCCACCGATGTGGCCGCCCGGGGACTGGATGTGGACGATATCACCCATGTCATCAATTACAATCTTCCGGACGAACCGGAGCGGTACACCCACCGGTGCGGCCGAACGGCCCGGGCCGGCAAATCCGGAGAATCGGTCGTGCTCGTCAACACCAAGGAAGTCCGACGGGTGACCGAACTGGAAACCCAAAGCGGCATCCGCTTCGAATACCGTAAAATTCCCAGCGGCCGGGCCGTTTGTGAAAAACAGCTGTATGCCATGGTGGAACGGTTTATTTCCACGGATGTGAATACGGAAGAGATCGACCCCTATCTTCCGCCGGTGCTCGAGACCCTCTCCGGCCTGAGCAAGGAAGAATTGATCCGCCGGTTCGTTTCGGTCGAATTCAACCGCTTTCTCGATTATTACCGGGGCGCCGAAGACATCAACGCCAAGGTCAAAAAACGAATCACCAAAGCGGATAAGGCCGAGCGTCGCGTCGCCGGGAACACCCAGCGGTTTTTCATCAATGTCGGCCGACTGGACAAGCTCAAGGAAGGGGCCATCGTCCGTCTGGTCTGCGATTCTTCGGGCATATCCTCCAGCAAAGTCGGTCGAATCGAGCTCAAAAGAGAGTTTTCATTCTTTGATGTCGAAAAGAGCGTGGCCAAAAGAGTGCTCCACTCTTTAAAAGGCGTGAAGCTGGATGGAAGAAAAGTCCAGGTCAAGTTTGCGGAAAAGGAGAAAAAAGCAAAGAAAAAATATCATACCGCTGTGGCCTGATGGCTCCTGCCGGGCGGTTCTCAAGCGATCGATTCGGACAAACGGTTGCATGGGAAAAGAATAAACTAAAAACAGGCACCCAAAGCCCGGAAGGCGACTGCCCGGGGTTCTTCTTTTTTCCAACCCCGGGCCTTTTTCGGGCTTGCAGATAATTCAAGGTATCTCTGAGAACCGGTTTTCAGGTTTTTTGCTTGCCCCTGAATCGTGAGCGCGTCCACATATAGGCCTCATCCACCGCAGGCCAGTTCACCAGGTTCCACCAGGCCTTGACGAATTCCCCGCGTTTGTTCTGATATTTCAGATAGTAGGCGTGCTCCCACACATCCACCGTCAACAAGGGCATGGCACTGGGTCCCAGTTTTCTATCGTGGTCGTGAACACCGAAGACGACCAGCATATCTCCGATCGGTTCATAGGCCAGCACCGCCCACCCGCTGCCCTTGATGTTGGTGGCCACATTGGTGAAATAATCTTTAAAGGAGTCAAATGAACCAAACCCCCGGTTTAAGGCCTCCGCGATCTTTCCTTCGGGTTTTCCCCCGGCATCGGGCGCCATGGTGGCCCAGAAGAGGGTATGCAGGGCATGTCCTCCGGCATTGAAACTCAGGTTCCGCTCCAGCCCGTAGAGCTTGGCGGAATCGATATCGCCTCCGCCGCCGGCCTCTGAAAGCGCTTTGACGGTGCTGTTTAATCCGTTGACATACCCCTGGTGGTGCTTGTCATGATGGATTTGAAGGGTCCGGGAGTCGATGTGCGGTTCTAAAGCATCGTAACCGTACGGCAATTTCGGCAGCTGGTATTGACCGTTTCCGTAG
>JAABSQ010000147.1 GCA_011390315.1 Desulfobacteraceae bacterium | reverse complement strand
TGCCGGTCTTCGGCCTGGGCGGCTCCACCGATGCCAAGATTCTGGACCAGCAGTCGGGGTTCGAGGTCACCCTCAGCCTCATGACTGCGCTGCTCCACGGGGCCAATATCGTCCATGATGTCGGATTCATGGATTCGGGCTTGCAGGGATCGCTTCAGCTCATCGTCATCGCCAACGAAATCATCGGCTTCCTGCGGGCCGCCACCCGGGGAGTTCCGGTCAATGAGGAAACCCTGGCCCTGGATGTCATCGACGAACTCGGCCCCACCGGCAGCTACCTGCAGCATCCCCACACCCTGAGGCACTATAAAGAGCCGTTCTACTCCGACCTGATGGACAAAGGCCCTTATGCTCAGTGGGAACGGAAAGGAAAACTGTCTCTGGAAGCCCGGGCCGCTCAAACGGTAGACAAGATTCTCGATACCCACCATCCCAAATCTCTCACGGAAGACATCCGCCGACATATTCATGACATCCTTCACCGGGAACAAGAATGGATCGACAACCGGCGATAGCATTGACACAGAGGAATCAGACACCATGAAAGACGACAGACATTTTTTTATCAGAGATCCCTGGGTATACGACCCGGCAGCCCCCAAACCAATCCGGCCGGACGCCGATCTCGGGTTCAGAACCCGGGCGCTCCATGCAGGGTTTCATCCCCTGAAAAATCAGCAGGACTTTCGCTCCTTCGTGCCGCCCATCGTGCAGTCGGTCACCTATCCCTACGAAACCTTCGAGGAAATCCCCTGCCCGGTTTACGGCCGCACCCGGACCCCCACCAACACCGTCCTGGAAAACCGTCTCGCATCCCTGGAAGGCGGCGAAGCCTGCCTGACCGCCGCCTCGGGCTCCCAGGCCCTGTTCAACCTGATCTTCACCCTGGCCCGGCCCGGCGACAACGTGGTCACCTCCCTCAATATTTTCGGAGAAGGATACAAGCAGGCGGCCACGATTTTCCCGGAGCGGTGCCGTGTGGAATGCCGTTTCGTGGATAATCCCGAGAACCCGGCCTCCTGGGACGCCCAAATCGATTCGAAAACCAAACTCGTCTGGGTGGAAACCCCCAGCAATCCCTGCCTCTTCGTCACCGACATCGCCGCGGTCGCCGAGGTCGCCCACGCCAAAAAAACGCCCCTGATGGTGGACAACACCACCGCCACCGCGGCCCTTCAGCGCCCCATGGATCTGGGCGCGGATATCGTGCTCCTTTCCATCTCCAAATTCCTTTCGGGAAGCGCGACCCTTCTGGGCGGGGCCCTGGTCGGGCCCGAAGACCTGATGGAAGACATTCGGTGGAACACCACCGAATTCATCGGCGCAATCATGCAGCCCCAGGATGCCTGGCTCACCCTCCAGTACCTGGAAACCCTGCCCCTGCGAATGGAGCGACACAGCACCAACGCCCAAGCGGTGGCCGAATTCCTGGACCGGCATCCCAACGTCATCCGGGTCAACTACTCGGGCCTGCCGAAGCATCCTCAACACGACCTGGCCTGCCGCCAGATGAAATCCCACGGGGGACTGATGTCTTTTGTCGTGAAAAACGGCGTCCAAGGCGCGGCCACGGTAATGAACGGCTTTGAACTCATCGTCCACGCGGTGACCTTCGGAACCAGCCGCACCATCTGCATGCACCCGCCCACCATCACCCACGAGCACATGACGCCGGCGGAACGTGCCGCGGCCGGCATCGACGACGGGCTCATCCGCATGTCGGTGGGGATGGAAAACCCGAAGGACATCATCGCCGATCTGGAACAGGCCCTGGACCGGTTATAGTCCAAACAGAGGGGGATTGCCGCTCCCGAGGCGGACAAACTGTCTGAGCGGAGCGAGTTTTTGTCCGTCTCGGGAGCGGCAATCCCCCGGCGGTGAGCATCGATCCGCGTGAGGCAGACGGCTCGGTTTACTAGAAAATTGGAATATAACGGCAGTAAGAATGGAGTGTATTCAGCAGCCTGCTGCTGTATTCGATCTTCCCCGGCCCCTCTGAAGAATCGTCTCCACCTGTCGATCAATCTCCTCGGGCAGCGGTTCATGGCGGTGCGTCTCCAGAATGCGGGCGACCTTCTCCCGGGCCCGTTCCCCCATGGTCGTGCCCCCGTCCGTTTTCCAATCGGAATAGGACCGCCGGTCGGTGAGCCCCGGCCACCAGTTCTCCCGGAAATGGTTGAGGGTATGCCGGTGTCCGAGAAAACCGCCGCCGGGGCCTACCTGTTTGATCGCCTCCACCGCCAGATACTCTCGATCCACTCGAATACCCGACATGAGCCGCCGGACCTGGCCGATAATCTCGTCGCACATCACCAGAAAGGCATACGAGTAGGTGAGACCGAATTCGAGATAGCCCACATCATGGACCAGATTCGTTCCGGACCAGGCGGACATCAGAAAATATTGGGCAGCCTCGTTGACCGCCTGTTCATCGGCCGTTTTGGAGGCGCTGCACCCGGAAAAGCCCCAGGTGGGAAGCCGGTAATAGGCGCGCCCCATCTGACAGAGCCCGGCCTGGGAGATCATGGCCTCGGGCGCCGCATAGATGGGCTGTACGCTGCGCATATCCATGGGAGACATGCCGCCCCCGAAAATAAACGGCGCGCCCGGCCGTTTCAGCTGATGAATCACCAGCCCGGAGAGAATCTCCGCATTGGCCAGCACGATGGCCCCGGCCGGGGTCACCGGACCGGTCGCCCCGGCCATGATGCCGGGAGAATAGATCAGCGGGAGCCGATTCTCGGCCATAAACAGCACATTTTCCAATGCATCGAAGGAATGGACCAGAGGCGAGGTCGGGTCCGCCAGCAGAGCGAAAATCGGTTTGCGTGACAATTCCTTACGGCTTCCGATGACCGCCGACGCCATATCCAGAATATCGGTCAGCACCGACGGGGAGGCGCCGGTGATCACCTGGGGCTTGACCGAGTGGCGAAGCATGGCCGCAAATTTCCGCTGGGGACGGATATCGGTGGCCAGATCCGCCCCCAATCCCATGGACATGGTGAAGTCGATATTGGGTAGCGCGTCCACCAGCCGCACCGCATCTTCGATATCCCTGTATAGAAAATCCCGGCGTTCCCCGGTGACCGTGTCCAGCAGGTGCTGGCAATCGGAGCCGGTGCCGAAATAGACATTCCGTCCCTCCAGAAAGAGGGCGGGTTCTCCCCGGCGATTGTGAAGGGTGACCCGGGACGGAGCGCCGCGAACGGCCCACTCCACCAGAGACGAGGGGATGGAGACCCGGTTCCGGCCGATGACCGACGCCCCGGCCTCTTCCAGCAAACCCAGAGCCGTCTCGTGGTGAACCACCGTGCCGGTCTCTTCGAGCACCTCCAGGGCCGCGGAATGGATGTCGAGCATTTCGTCTTCGGTCAGATACGCCAGAGGGCCGGCCTGAAACCGTTTGGTGTTGGGGTCCCTCGAGGTCATTGGGTCCGCCCCATCAAAATCCGAACATTTTCCGTCGATCGTTTCATTCCTCTACCTCTAAATCAGCCGATTCTCCCGGCCCCTTTTCAATCGCGACCATTTCAATCGCCTCCTCCGGGCAGCCCACGGCACACAGGCCGCAACCCCGGCAGCGATCCACATCCAGTTCCACCCGCGGTTTCTTGGGACCGCCCTCCCCAGCACCCGGACGGACGACGGCCCGAAAGGCCTTGAAAGGGCATCGCTTAAAACACCGGCCGCATCCGGTGCATTCTTCCGTCAGGTGCCGGGCCACGTACCGGCTCAGGGGAAAATAACCGGCGGCGTCCAGCCGGTCGGCCAGAAGGTGAGGATAGCAGCAATCGGCGCAGCAGTTGCAGAGGGCGCCGGTGATATTCCCTTTCGCATCGATCCCGGTTTCACCGCTCTGCATCAGCCCCTTCCGGTTGGCCTCCCGAATGACCGCCTTGGCCCGCTCTGCGGAAATTTCCCACCCGATCCCCCGCTCATTGGAAAACCGCAGACAGGTCACCGCGGGTTTGTCGCATCGGCCCATCATGGCCCGGCAGTTGCAAGGCCAGAGATAAATATGCGGCACCCGGTCCATCAGATTCAACGCCTCCTCCAGCAGGAGATACCGGGGCCAGATCCGCTCCGGCCGAATCGGTTCGCCGGCCTGAAGCCCCCGAATCTCCTCCCGATGGGATGCCTCATAGTGGTCCAACTCCCACGCATTCAGGCTCGCCCGCAGGTTGGGGGGAATATCCTTCCATCCTTCCAACAGGGCCCAGACTTCAAACCGGGCATGAAAATCGGCAAGCCCATACCGGCCGTCCGGCAGGCGGTTCAGAATTCCCCGGCGAACCGCCCGATTCAGATAACCCTGAACATCCCCCTCGACCGCTTCCTTCAAGCGACCTCCCGGGGTATCCGCATCCAGGGGTCCTTCCGCCATGAGAAGCACCAGGTCGATCTCCGCCGGTTCGAAGAACCGGTCGATCCATTCTTCC
Source organism: Desulfobacteraceae bacterium (assembly GCA_011390315.1). Lineage (GTDB taxonomy): Bacteria > Desulfobacterota > Desulfobacteria > Desulfobacterales > Desulfococcaceae > JAABSQ01. The sequence continues at coordinate 3,016 of JAABSQ010000147.1, read as the reverse complement.
AGAAATTCGGGCACGCCGAATATCCGGCAAAAACCTTGTGGATCCCGTTTCATCATTCCGTTGTATAACCAGAAAGGGCGCACCGAGGTGCGCCCGCGAGTATTCAATTTCAGACCCGCACCTTCACCATGCGGGCATTCCGGACATGCGGATTACGAACTCACCCACACATCCCCCAACATCAGATAAAGACTCGGATGGGGTTCGATATTCTGCACCCGTTTTCGGCTCATGTTCCAGACATTGATCCAGAAGGCGTTGCCGATGGAACCGCGGTCCTGCTGAATCTCCTCCAGTTTGCAGAAGATCTTGCGCCGTTTTTCCAGGTCGATGGTGCCGTTGGCTTCGGTGAGGAGCTTGGAGAATTCTTCATCCACCCAACGGGTTTCATTCCAGGGGACCGGCTCGCCTTCTTCATTACCCACATAGGCCAGATTGAGCACCATGGTGCCGATGGGCCGGTGGGCCCAGGTGGTAATGCCCAGATCCACCTCCGTCCATTTTTCCCAATACTGGCTGTTGGGCATGGTCTGGATACTGATCCGGAAGCCGGCCGGGGCCGCATCCTGCTTGAGAATTTCGGCGTAGCGGACGATCTCATTCCAGCCGCTGCCCACCGCCAGATTGACGTCCACGCCGTCGGCATACCCGGCCTCTTTCAACAGCGCCTTGGCCTTTTCCGGATTATACTCCGGGATCGGCTTGGGGCAATACTCGGGATGTTTGGGGCTGACATGAAAATCCTGCCCCTGGACCCCCTGCCCGAAATAGGCCAGCGCCAGAATTTTCTCCCGATGCTGGCAGAGCTTCAAGGCTTTCCGCACCCGGTTGTCGCTCCAGGGCTTCAAATCGGCCCGCATCCGCAGCACACGGGTCTGGTTGGTGGTGATGGGCTTGACATCGATCCGATCGTCATCTTTGAGGGCCTGGTAGGCTTCGGTGCCGCCGATATCCGAAAAATCGATCATATCGATGTCTCCGGCCTGAAGCGCCGAAATCTGGGGCGGCATTTCGGTTCCCATGTCGATGTATTCCACCGTATCCAGATAGGGCAAGGCTTTTCCGTCGGCCCCTTGCTTCCAGTATCCTTCCCGCCGCTTGACCACGCACCGCTCCCCTTCCCGGTAGGTTTCCAGAACGAAGGGTCCGGTACCATGGGGCCGTTTGATAAAATCGCCTTCGAAGGTTCGGCTGTTCAGGACCATGGCCGGATAGTGAAAAAGATGTTCGGGCACCGCAATTTCGGATTTCTTCAGGTGAAGTTTGATCTGGTTGTCGGAGACCTTTTCGATGCCGGTGGCGTCCAGATAGGTGCCGATCATCCCGAGCATGGAAGAGCCCACATCTTTATTCAGCCACTGATTGAAGGTAAAGATCACGTCGTCGGCGTTGAAGACGTCGCCGTTGTTGAATTTGATCCCCTTTCGCAGGTAGAGGTCCCAGGTTTTGAGGTCGTCACTGGCCTCCCATTTTTCCAGCAGGTAGGGATGGGTGATGTTTTCGGCATCGGTGAAGGTGAGATACTCCGCCACCTGGCGCAGCTGATTGGTGGGGGTGATCCACGAAAACTGGGCCGGATGGGTCACCTTGTGGACCGGTCCGGACACCCGGATCTTGCCGCCGCGCTTGATCGTCTGACCGAACGCCCGGGCCGGCCAGGCCAGACCGCCCAGCTGGCTTGCCGCCACCGTGGACATACCCAGCAGGGCCGAAAACCGCAGAAAATCCCGTCGGCTGATTTTACCCTTGTCCAAATCCCTCTTCAACTGAAATACGCCCGGATGAATCCGTCTTTTCTCGTCCATCATTCCTCCTCCTGTCTTCTGTTTCCCGGGTTGCAAAAAAAAGCCCCTAAATCGAAATTTAGAGGCAACACCGAACAGACATGAACCACCCTCGTTCGCCGAAAGGACGATCGCCCTCATTCCCAAGACGCAGAATGCATACGAGCACCGAGTTCTCGATGACAACTCTCCCGTAAATTCAGCCGATCATTCGGCCGGTTATTGGTCGGTTATCGGGCGGTTCTATTGAATCCCGAATAAAAACATATGCATATTAGCGGGATATGGATGGAATTGTCAAGCTCCTTCCCTGTTTTAGAAAAAAACACTCGACAGTCTCAGACGCCGGGGCATTGGGGAATGGCCGCGGCCAGCTTTCGCATGTGGGATTTTTCAGCCTGAGAAATGGTCAAAAAAGCCTCTTTGGCTTCGGCCTCCTCGGTTCCCTCGGCCATGGTCCGGTACAGATCATAGGCCGAATATTCGATGTGGAGGGCCGTCTCCAATAGACTCACACAGGGTTTATCCCCCGCCTTTCGCACCCGGTCCAGCACCTCCGCGAGGGTTTCTCCGCCTTCCAGGATATCCCCCTTCAACTGGTCGAAAAGATCTTCGAAAGGAGGCGGATCGGATTCCGAACGCTTCCAGAACCGATAGATGGAGCGGGCATGGGCGGTTTCCGCCTTGGAGAGCACCTCGATGGTATCGGCAAAAGGTTCCTCCCGAAAGGCATCCAAAAGATGACGATAGAACCGATAGGCCCCTTTTTCCAGATCCATGGCGGTCATCAGAAGTTGGGAAGGGTCGGCCGATTTGTCGAACACCTGAACCCGCGGAAAGTCGGGAAGGGTCTTTCCGTCCCAGGCCATGATGCCGCCGTGCAGGTGGTAGATCTGTTTGTCGGTCACCTCCGCCTCCCGGGCCAAATCGGCCGCCGAAAGAGAGCGGCCCCCGATGTGGCAGTAAAAGACCAGGTCCCGGTCGGCGGGCAGGTCGAAGAGCTTCGATTCCAGTTCCATCAGCGGCAGAATAACGGCGCCTGGAATATGGCCCTCCCGGTATTCCGCCGGCTGGCGGACATCCACCAGCAGGTAATCCTTTTCGGAATGATCTTCAACGTAGCGTCTCAATTCTTCGGAATCCAAGGCGGTAATATCGGGCTGTTCCATTTCTATATGCACTCCTTTTCAATATTGGTTATTTTCCGAGATCAAACCGTACCGAGGCATCAT
>JAABSQ010000146.1 GCA_011390315.1 Desulfobacteraceae bacterium | reverse complement strand
TACAATCCTTGACAGCGTAACAATAGGGAGCACCCATTCCCTTGAGGGGGAGACCTGGACCCTCTCCGAAACCTTGGACATGGAAGTTGGAGAATCCGAATCGGTGGAATTTTACAGAGAAAAGACGGTTCCTTTGTCGGTTGAACAGGATGTGGATGTTCTTGCCACCGATCCCGGAAACTTGGATGGAATTCGGATTCAGTCCAGCGACAATGTCTGGATCGAAGGGGAGAATCGATACGCCAATTACATGATCGGCGGGCCGGATGACAGCGATACGACCGTACCCGGAGAAATTCGCTATTTGTGGGAAAAATTCTATGGGAATAATCCTGATTTTAACCCGAGCGGGATGAAGCTCTATAACTACGGAGACGGTGTTTCCAACCCGGTGCACGAAGATGATCTTGCCAGTATGAGCCTTCTGGCGAGAAGAGGCCAGGTCAAGCTCACCAAAGGCGATACTTTCAACACGCAGGACGGCAATATCTACGATTTCGGGGGGTATTGGAATTACAATCTAGGAAACAGCTATTCGGAAGATCATATTGATCAGTCAGGTGTTGAGCTGAATGCGGCGCATTCAAAAAAAATTCCCGATGAAGATAAGCTTACGGGATCCGGGCAAAGAATCGCTTCTGGTGTTTTGCAGGGTGCGGGGGCTCTTGCGGGAGGCCCTGCGGGGTTGGTGCTTGGCGGAGTGGTTATGGGCGTTCAGCAAGGACTCGCCGAAACCGCCAAGCAACGGGAAGTGGGTGATGCGGTCGAATCCGGCGGCCCTCAGTCGGGGGAAGAAAAAACCATAGAAACCGACGAAGCGAAAGTGACCGGGTTGACCACCGGAAATACGTGGGTCGAAAAGAAATTCGGGAATTCCTATTCGTATGCGGAAGGTGATTCCATAGATATTTCCCATGGAAATACAGAAGAACACAGTTCCGGAAATTCCTATTCTTATACCTACGGCGGCACCCATGAGGAAACCAAAATCAGCGGCGGTGGGATTCGAACCGCCTGGTCCAAATCCGGCGGCGGGGTGAGTGAAGAAAAGACCTGGGACGGTCTTACCGGGAATTTTATGTCTTATGAATATAAAAAAAGTGGACATTTCTCTTTTTCCGCGAATTTCCCGAGGCCATGGCCCACATTGGCCATATCCATGAGCATGGAAAATATAAAAGGGAGTATCTCATTAAGCGCGGGGATTAACCTGAGCGCTGACTTTAAATTGGCCGCCAATTTCAGTTTTACGGCGGCTGTAGCTTCGGATATTTCCGTTTTATTTGCCCCGGCGGGAAAGATTGAAATAAAAAACCTGGAAGTGGATGCAGATTTTTTCGGTTATACATTCCAAAGTAAACCACCCATTGATGTGAAAGCCGAATTGTTGAAACTGAAAACAAGTCAAACAGAAATTGAGCAGAAAACCATTACTCTGGAAAGCGCAGTCAATGATTTGGACAATTCCGCAGTCAAGCTGGATACTGTGTATACATTGCATATCATGAGTTGACCTTTCTTATGAACATAATCAAATCCTTGCATTCGGGAATTTTATCGAAAACCTATGATTTCATGGGACAATCTTTTTTTGCCGTATCCTTGCTGTGGGGGTTTCAACTCGATTCCGGCGAACCGGTTCTCGAATATAAACTCTGGGCCGCCATTGCCGATATGCTGGGGAAAAATGAAATGTTCGATGCGGCGATGCCCAAACCACACGGAGAAGCGCTGGTTCACGGAAGTTTTTTCGCCCCTGAAGGAAAACCGGTGCTGTCCGGTACGGTTTCTTTTTCCTTCGATACGATTCAGAAAGAATTGAGCGTTTTCGGGGATCGTTCCTGGACCAAATCCATGGGAATGGCGCTCAGTGTGCAAGGGCCGGAACCCTTCACCGAAATGCCTATCGATTATGCCAATGCGTTTGGAGGGGATGGGTATAAAAACAACCCTGTGGGGAAAGGGTTCGGGGATATTGAAGACCCAAACGGCCGGGTTTCTCCTTTACCCAATATCGAATACCCCGATCAGTTAATTCATTCACCCAAAGACCGGCCTGAGCCGGCATCTTTTTCACGGGTGGATATGATGTGGAAGCAGCGTTTTTCAAAATCCGGCACTTATGATAAAAAATACATTCGAGAAAGAATGCCCGGTCTGCCGGATGATATCGACTGGTCCTTTTTTAACGATGCCGCCCCGGATCAATGGAAAGAGGGATTTTTCAGGGGAGACGAATCTTTTGAAATTACGAATATGAATCCGGATAATCCGGAACAGAGCGGATATCTGCCCGGCGTTTATGGGCGTTGCTTTGTCAATCATGAAATTGAGGAAGAAATCATCTTTACGGAGATTGAAACGCGTCTGGATACCGTCTGGTTTTTTCCCAAAGAGAATCTGGGGGTTTTAATCCACCGTGGTTTTATGGAAGTATCTGAAGACGATGGCGCCGACATTCGACAAATCCTGATCGCCCATGAAAATCTTTCCGATTCACCTCGCGGCGCCGAGCATTATCATGCTGAACTGACCAAACGGATGGATCCGGAGGAAGGTTTCAAGTATGCGATGAATTCATCGCCCTTGATTCCCGAAGGGTGCCGTTGCGGATTTGAACTTCTTGAAAAAGAAGGCGGTTTTGCACCTGAAGGAATCGCGCGGAAAAACATGGAAAATTTTGGAGAACAAAAACGTAAACAGGTCGAAGATGAGGTTGAAAAGCACAAGCAGGACGCTTTGACGCAGATGGAAGAATCCAGCATGGATGCCGCTGTTTTCTCCGAATTTTTCGATGTTTCAAAAAAAACGCCGGAGGAGCCCGAGGAGGCTAAAAAAATTAAGGACCTTCTGGAAAATATTGCACCGGGGAGCACCGAAGATCCGCCAAATATTGATATCGCCCGATTAAATTTACAAGGATTTGATGATTTAAACGCCTATATGCGAAAACTCGCGTCTGACAAACAAAAAGAAACCATGGACATGTTGCGAGACCGGTTGGATAGCTTAAACGAAATGGATGCGGATGCCCCGGGCCGAGATATCGCTGTTTTACAATTTGAAAAAATGATGGAGGATATCCAGCTTCCCCCCGTACTTCCCAGATTCAATTTTGATGAACATCTAAAAGCCGCCCATGAACAATCCGAGACGGCTTTAAGTCAGCAGGCCCTGATCCTTAATTCGCTGGGGGCCTCTGAAGAAGATTTGTCCAAAATAAAGGATAGTTTTGCAGACACGGACCAGATAGAGCAGCAAATCAAAGATGCTCAGGGAAAAACTCGGGAAGGATATCGCATCGGGGCGCATCATATTGAAGAAGCCCGATCCCCCCATGAAGGAAAAGAAGCGGAAATCGCCTCGGATTTGTTGAAACGGCATCAGGAAGGCGGAGAAACGACCGGCGGCGATTATGCCTTTACGGATCTTTCCGGAATGGACTTGTCCGGCATAGACCTCAGCGGGGCCTATCTGGAATATGCCGATCTGAGCCATACCAAATTGGCCGGGGCAAACCTGAGCAACGCCGTTTTATCTCATGCCGTTCTCGTCGAAACCGATTTGACGAATGCCGATCTGAGCGGAGCCAATCTCGGTGCGAGCCGAATCGACGGTGCAAGGTTTGTCGATTCGAATCTGACCGGCGTGATTTTGGGGAAGGCCAGTATCCGATATACAAAATTTCATCGGTGTAAATTGATCGAAAGAATGGAAATGTTTCTGGAGACGGAATTCGAACAGGTGGATTTTACCGGTTCCGATATGAGAAGAAGCAATTTCATTGATGCCGACGTCTCCGGATGCTGTTTCGCGGAAGTCGATTTGACGGAATCCAGCTTTCTCAATCCTGAAATGACCGATGCGGTATTTGACCGGGCGGTGTTGCACAACGTCAATTTTGTCAAGGCCCGGGGAGAGAACGTATCTTTCAGACAGGCGGACATGAACAATGTGCGTTTTGTCGGCGGGTGCGGTCTTTCCCGCTCGGATTTTTCCGGCGCCAAAGCGGCTGAGGCCAATTTCAGGGATTGCCGCCTGGATGATACCGATTTTTCCGAAGCTTTTCTCATGAAAGCCGATTTCAGCGGTTCCAGTCTGATTCGGTCGCGCTTCATTCGGGCCGACGCCGTTCAGGCGCAATTTCAAAAATCCAATCTGGTGTTTGCCGACCTGCACCGCATCAATCTGATGGAAGGGTCCCTGTTCAAGGCCAGGCTTTCCGGAGCAGTATTCACCGAATCCAACCTCTATATGGTGAATTTTTTGAACACGATTATCGGCGAAGAAGATATCGATCAGGCCGATTTTACCGACGCGTATCTGGGGTAAACGAATGGCGGAAGCGGATAATGGATAAAGCGGAACTGGAATCGATCATAAAAGGGTATGGTGAAATGCCCGGAGTTTCCGATCAGGATTTATCCAATAACGACTTTTCCGGCGCCGACCTGGCGGGGGGTGTATTTAACCAGGTGAAGTTTTGCAATTCGAATCTGACGGGTGCATATCTAAGAGAATGCTATTTCGTGGATTGTGATTTCACCGATGCGTGCCTGGATGCGTGTGATGCAAGTATGGCCTCATTCGTCAATCCGGTCGCATCCGGTATTCGCATGAGAAAAGCGGTGATGCGGCTCAGCAATTTCATAGAGGGGCGGTTCCCGGGGGCCGACTTCACCGAGTCGGTGATGACCAACACCAGCTTCATCAGTCCGGACTTTCAAAACGCGGCTTTGCGGAACATTCAAACGGAGAATTCCAATTTTTTGAACGGCAAGTTTCAGGGAGCGGATCTGAGCGGATCGACCCACTACCGCCCCAATTTCATCGAACCGGAGCTGGAGGGGATCATCCTTTCCGGTGCGGTTTTAAACACCGCATTCTTTTTTAAACCCGTTTTTGAGGGGTATGATTTTTCCGATCTGCAGTTGATCATGTGCCAGTTCCAACAGGCCCGATTGGCCGGGGCCCGGTTCACCGGCCTGGATATCACCCAGTGCGGATTCATGGAAGCCGACCTGACCGGGGCGGATTTCACCAACGCGATTGCCGACCATTGCCTCTTCATCAAAGCCCGAATGGCCGGAAGTTTTTTCTCGAACGTGCAGGTAAAACAGGCCCTGTTTGTGGATGCCGACCTCTCGGGCTGTGATTTTTCCGGGGCCAAAATGGAGCAGGCCCAGTTGACCCGGGCCCGGTGCGGCGGTGCGACCTTCGTGGGCGCGGACCTGACCTATGTGGACTTTTCCCATGCCGACCTGACCCGGGCCGATCTGTCCTACACACAGCTCTACCGGGCCAACCTGCATGAGATCCTCGAGGACCGGAGCATCTGGTCCGGCTCGACCCGATCCGCAGCATTGGAGACGGACGAAAAACGGGCCAAGGCGGAACAGTTTGTACCATGACGCCTCGGTATGATAGAGAAGAGTTTTGAATGATTCATCGGGAGATGACGCCATGAAAACCAATGTCGTACCCTTTGCCGGATCGACCGCCGACTGCATCCTGACGACCGCATGGGTCAAGGGTGCGACCGGGGATTCGGCCATGATCGAATTCAACGGCGGCGCGGTCAATGCCGCGATCGCCTTCAGTTGTCTGGTCAGACCCGTTGCCGGAGACAAGGTGCTGGTGGCCCGGTCGGAGCGGGAATGCCATGTCCTGGCCGTTCTGGAGAGATCGGCCGGTCGGGAGACGACGATCGAGTTTCCCGGGGATGCGCGATTGAGCGCCCCCAACGGCCGGATGAATCTTGCTTCCGGGACCGAACTGAACCTGATCGGCGCACAAAAAACCCGAATGGTGTCGGCGGATACGCAGATCGTGTCCGGCCGTGTCAGCGTCCATGCCGACACATTGAGCGCCCGGGCCGATAAAACCGAGACCCGCCTCGGAGCCGTCCAGGTCTTCGCCGACAGCATCGACACCGTCGCCAAGCGGATCACCCAGCGGGTCGATACCCTCATGCGCTGGGTGGAGGGGGTGGAAACCCTGAGCATCGGCAGCCTGATTCAGAACGTGCGCAAAATCATGACCAGCCATTCCCATCACGCGGTGATTACCGCGAAAAGCGACATCAAAATCGACGCCGAACGAATCCACATGGGCTGAGGAGGAAAATCATGCCGTTTGTCAATACCCAGATGGCCGGGCTGCACTTCGCATTTCCGGATGTATGCCAGACCCCCACACCGGCGGGTCCGGTGCCGACTCCCTATCCCAATATGGCGCTGCCCAACACCGCCATTCCCTCTCAGGTCAAGGTCCTGGTCCAGGCGATGCCGGCCCACAACCTCGCGACCACGGTGCCGATGAGCAACGGGGACAACGCCGGGGTGGCATTGAACCCGGTTTCCGGCATGGTGATGGGGCCCTGCCGCCACCTCATGGGGAGCGTCAAAACCCTGTTCGGCGGGATGCCGGTCACCAAAATGCTGAGCCCCACCGGACAGAACGGGATGTCGCCGGGCGCATTCGGCGCCAGCCTGGCCCCCAGCCAGGTCAAAGTCATGGTCTTGAGCTGAACATCGGAATCGGAAAAGGAGGAACCCATGGCGGAAACGCCGGAAGAGGAACGAATTCAGGTCCATGTCTCGCCGGAACTCGATTATGTCTATCGGGACGTGGTCAATATCTTTGTCGGCGCAGGGGACGTGGTGTTCGAATTCGGAAACCGTCACCGGTCGATGCCGGAGCATGTCACCATTTCAAACCGAATCGTATTGTCCATCGCCAACGCCTATGATCTTCAGAGCCGGCTGCAGCAGACCCTTCAGGATGCCCAGATGAAGCTTCAGCGGCAACTCCAGTCCCGAAAGAAGGAGCGGGAATGAGGGATCGAGACAAGGGGACCGGAACCGCCTCTGCCGCCCCGGATCCCGGGTCGATCCGCGATGTCGCGGGGGAGGATCGCATGGGACGATCATTGAAGACCGGAAGGGAGAAAGCCGCATCATGAAAAAAATCTGGATCACCTCGCTCGCCAAGGACCCGAAACGGGTCCAAAAGACGATGGAGATGCTCAAAAAATACGGCCTGGACGCCAACGGCCATTTCTGGGAAGATAACCTCAAACAGATGAAATGGCTGGGGCCCCGGGAGCCGCTCACCGAGCCGGACACCGCCCTGTGGATGATCCTTTCCGATGACCAACACCTGGCCGCCCCCGATGTTCGCTACGGACTGTCGCTGCTGGCGCTGTCGGTGCAGGGGGTGCGGGGGCACGGGTTTCCGCTGATGATGGTTCACCAGGGCGATCCGCCGGCGGCGGAATCGCTGCCGACGCCGCTGCAAAACGCCGTCCTGCTGAAAGACGACAACCCGGCCCTGGGCGCCAAGGTCGTGGCCAAAGCCAACATGCCGCCCAAATCCGAAGTATCGGAATACCGGCTGGATGTCTATGCCATGCCCCAGATCGGCCAATGGATCGAGGTCGGCCCGGCGGCGTCGGAATGGAGCGGCGCCATGGTCGGGGCCGCCGGCGGAGAGATCGACGCCCACGGGGTGGGGCC
>JAABSQ010000145.1 GCA_011390315.1 Desulfobacteraceae bacterium | reverse complement strand
ACATAGCTTTCCGGCTCGCTGGTGATTTCATCAAAATCAGCTTCAAAAGGATATTTCGTCATCTTCGACTCCGTATGGAACATCAATTTCCCGAAGAGCAAACAGCGGATCAGCTTCAAATCCAGCAGCAAGGTTTTTGTCGTTATTTATTAATCCACTCACCACTTCCCACCCCCCGAAGTGACGTATCCACTCCCCTACCCGGGCGATACGTTCGGAAACAGGGGCGGTTCCGTCCCAATCCTTGCGCAGAGACCAGATCGCGAGGCGAATCAAATGGCCGAAGGTGATGCACCGGGTATCTCCGAGGGTGGGGTTCACATGCCCGAGTTTCAGCCGGAGGAGGTCTTCTTCGACCAATCGGGCCACATCGGCGGGCGATTCGACGATTTGGCTTTTGGAGACCCGGCCGGTGGTTCGGCAGACAAAAACGGTATCAATGATCGACGATTTGGTGCCGCTGATATGGATGGAGGCACCCATTTCCGCCGGGCACGGCAGGGAGGCGGAACAGGTCAGCCCGGCATCGAGTATGGCGGCCGCAATCGGATAATAGGCTTCGATCTTGTTGTAATGGTAGGTAAACGCCAGAGGGGAGCCGGGTTTGAGTGCTTCTGCCATTTTTTGGAACACCGCGGAAAGACCTTCGGTGAAATGGTCCAGGCCGCGGCCCATGTCTTCGTTGCCGGTGAGTTCGCTCGGATTCCGGGTGGTGCTGCCCCGGAAGGCATGAACCGACCGGCCGAGCAGGCGTTTCAGCCAGACAAAACAGAAATCCATCAATTCGGCGTATTGGACATTTCCAAAATACGGGGGATCGGTGAATACCGCATCCAGGGAATTCGGCAAAAGCTTCACCGTTGCGGCATCTTCACAGGAAAGATTGACGATGCGGACCTGGTTAGAATCAGCACCGTTGAATCGGTCCCCGATCCATTCCCCTTGAATCGGAATGATGGACTTTTTCCGGCCGGTGTGTTTGACCTCAAAGGGACGATCACAATACTGTTTTGCTTTTCGATATTTTTCGATGATATTGGCCCACCCGCCGCTTCCGATGCAGGTGTTTCCGCCCGGCGCCATGATGCCCAAAAGATTTGATTCGCACTGTACCAATCCCACCGGAAACCCATGGACGGAGAAAATGTCCAATGACTTCAGTGCTCGGGTGTCATAGCGGCAGACCATGTTCTGGTAACGCAACAGATCGGAAAGATTGGTGGCCAGTCCGTTTCGCACCCTTTCGTTTTTCACTGCGGCAATCAGCCGAGCGGAGGTTTCCAGCCCAAGAAGCTGGCGGGCATTGAACATTTCACGGTAAAACCGATAACCCCATCGATGCAGCCGGTTGGTTTCATCTCCGGAAGGAATGGCGTCGTCCGGGACAAATGTCGGTGCCGTTTCCGCCCAGGCGGCTTCGGCTTCGGCCCATTTGGCGAGATCATCCGGGTCGGGCTTTTTGAAAAACCTTCCGGGTCGCTGGGTTTTGCAAAGTGGGCAGTGATATTCAAGGGCGAACAGATGATGGCGGGGCGGGCCGTTGGCGGCATTGGGAAAAACGGCTTCGGATTGGCAATATCGACAGCGGCAGCGGCCTCTTTTGGCCGGCCCGTTGGGGGTCAGTTCTTCCGAACAGTGACCGCATCGACCGGGTCTGTTTCGGTCGTCGGTCTCCGTCAGTTCTCCACAGGCGGGACAGACGAATACATTCTTCGGATGCCGAGCATCGGCGGCCACCAAATGACCGGGAAAAAGCCGGATGTCTTCCCGACATTCCGGGCATTGAATCACCTTGACCCAGAGGAAATATTTGACGGAGGCATCTTGGGAATCACACACCGTGCATCGGGTCCGGTAGAGGTGCCCGATCTTCTTCTCCAGTGTCTCCCGCAGTAAATCGGCCGCCGCCATATAGTCGTCGAGATTGAGGTGTTCGATCTCCTGCCGGACGATCCAGTAGGCCATGGGATTGATATCGAACCCGGTCACGTCACACCCGATCCGGTTGGCCTCGAGGAGGGGTATGCCGCCGCCCATAAACGGGTCGGCCACCTGAGTTCCTGAAAAGCGATTGGCTTGATAGAACACCTCGCGCAGCGGTCGATCTGAAAACTCGGAGAGAAGGAGCCCTCTGAACAGCGTCCCCGGCCGGCGGGCAAACCACTTGTGGACGGCGATAATGGGTCGGTAATTCTGCTGGATCTGCTTTTCCCGCAGGGCCAGATCGGCGATGAAGGCGATGTCGAAATTTTTCTCTATCATTCAATATCTGGTGAGTGCCGCTATCGAGCTAAAAAACGGCTTTCCGGTTGGGTTCAAATCTGTTTCCCGCTCATCCAAGGTGTGTCTCATTTTGCCGGAAGCCCCAAAAACTCGGTATGAAGCCCCGCATTTTGCGCCGCCATCCATTGTTTTCTGTCGGAGGTAACGAAAAGATCCGCCTCCCACTCGAGAGCGCAGGCCACATGAAGGGCATCCATCGCGCGAAGAACGTTGCTCTCCAACAGTTTCACTGAATGAGAAATGACAGAAGGCGTCATCTGAAGAATCGTTGCATCACGCACATCATCCAACAGCTGTTTTTTCACGGCACGATACGCCTTCATTTCCAATACGCCTTCCCGCATGCGTCGATTGAGGCCGGAGACGATTTCTGGAACCAGTATGATGCAGAGAGCCAGTTCGGAGGCCTTTCGCAGCAAACGATCCATCTTATCGCTGCCATACTCCTGGACATATCTTTTGGCAAAAGCGGAGGAATCCACAGCCAGTTTCATTCGGATGTCTCACGTTCTTCCAGGATCGCCGAGGACAGATCGCTTCCCTGGATTTCGAAACGGACGACGGACTGTTTCCAGGAAGGTTTTTTTTCAATGCTGGCAGAAAATGGAACAATTTCAGCAACCGGCTTCCCGTGACGGATCAGGATAATCGTTTCTCCTTGTTCCACTTCGTTTATAAATCCGGATGCATTTTTTCGAAAAGCGGTGAAAGGGACGGTTTTCATGTTTCTGTCCCCTCAATGTACATTAAAAAGTACAAAAACAAAGGCCTTCTGTCAATAGACGCGCGGCCGGAAAGCCGGCCATTCGCCTCCCACTTTTTTTGGCAATTCAGAAGTGCGAGTTCTCCGGCCCGCGACGCATATCGGATGCGTCATGACCGAATCGGATTGAAGTTCATATCTCTTTGTCCAAACTCTCCCATAATGTGTTTGGATCTACTTCTCCGGTCTGGCATGCCTGTAAAAACGCGTCCAACTCTTTGACGACCTTACGAAACTCAGATATCGCCTCGGGATGATTACTCATCATCATGGCGGCACTGGTCTCAAGGGCGGCTCTCATTTGGCCGGTCATCTCCGGATAGTCGGCTGCCATTTTGGCATATTCTTTGAGCATTTTCTTGTATTCCTTCAAATACTGTTCATCATTCTCAGTCATTTCTTCACCTTTCATGCTATTCGGTTTCTTTTCGGCCATCCGCTTTGAAACCTTCGTGGAACAGGACCCTTCCCTGCGGAATATGCCCATCAAAAGACAGCGCAAAAAAGACCTCCTGCGGTACGCCTTCATGCTCAAGCCCCGAAGGATTATCAAATCCGAACTTCCTGTAATACTCCGGATGTCCGACAAGACAGCATCCTTGGGCATTCAGGTCTTTCAGCCGTGAAAGCCCTTTCTCGATCAGGGCCGTGCCGATGCCCTGCCGCTGGTATCCCGGCAGTACTGAAACCGGTCCGAGTCCGTACCAGTCCGGTGTGCCGTCCGAAAGGATCACCGGGGAGAAAGCAATATGCCCGATTACACGGCCATCCAGTTCCGCGACGAGAGATACCGTGAGGGCCCGGGCTTCACGCAGCGCCAGGATAATGAACTGCTCCGTCTGATTGCTGACCGCCAGGGATTTGAATGCGGTGATGGTCAGTTGGGTGATCGCGTCTATATCCGCGTCGGTTTCGTTTCTGATAATGATTTCCGGTTTCATCGGCTGGGTTTCCTTATACTCAATAATCATGTTCGTCTTTCAGCAAAGACGCGATTCTCGGGCGTCCACTCCATGAGATTTTATTTTGAATCCCCGAGGCCCTATGCGAATTCTATAGTTTCATACCAGACGGGTCCCTGACATCAGCGCGGAGACGATTTTGACCCTTTACCACTATAATGCTATATTCTCCAATTATTCGCAAATCATCGCCAAACTCATTCCGCTTTCTTGCAATAAGTTGTTCAATGAGGGCCCTTCCGAGAAGATCCTTTTCCATGGTCTGTCTGAGTTTCGTGACATACTTCGTATCGCCTCTAATAGTATCGAAATTTACAGCATTCCATACCGAATAAGTAATACGTAATGCTTTCTCGAATTGCTGTTTAGTGGCACCTTTCCCATTTTCAGCCAGCAGCGGCATTGAGAAATCGAGAAAAGTTTCTGATATTTTCCGTTCTATCGTTTTTCGTTTCATTTTACCCTTGTATTGCCGTCGTGGTAGGAATGCCGGTTACCCGGCACCCCTCACACAGTCGCGGACGTGCGGTTTTCCCGCATCCGGTTCCTCGGTTGTACTCGTTTCCGCGTCGGTTTATCTCAGCGCAACCTGGTGTGTTGCGGATCGAAATTCACCGTTTTCACTATTCACCGCGAGGCGGTTGGCACATGGATGTCCGATCCTGCTGTGTCCGGCATGTATTCATGCCCGGGGGGTCGGGTGGGCCTCCCGAGTTCTTGGGTGCGTCTTTTCATACATGCCACGGCTTGAGAACTCCGCCGGTCCTTCACATCCTCGCCGTATGCCGGAACGTAGGCTCGTGTTTGTCTTCTCCGTTTCTGACTGGTTTCCCGTCAGTGCCACAATATCCTCGCCATATTCCGCCATTAACGGATGCTCTTGTGTTGCCTTCGGTGCACGTTAAAACCCTCGGCGACCGGAACATGCTTATTTCGGAGCTATACCGGCACTTCAGGGAGCGCGATCTCCCCTGCGGCCTGCGTGATTCTCTGTGTACGCGAAGTAAAGGTCGTTCAAACGAAAAGCTCACACAGGCCAGGCAAACCCGGAGCGCAGCGTAGGGATTTCCTGGTCGGCGTGGAACGACTGGTTCGCACGCACATTTCAGTCAACCCAGTTTTTGACGGACAAACCGGGTATTTGCCTGAAATGGCGAAGGTTTCTTGTAACAAGCACTGCGTTGTTTGAAAGAACGATGCTGGCTATTAAAATATCCGCACGCCCGATCTTCCTCAGCTTTTTGATGTTGTTTAATCTGTCGAACTGAATTCCAGCTTTTTCATTCATCGGAATTAATGGAATCTGAGACAAAAGCTCTTCAGTCCTATCGAGTAGTTTTTGTGCTCTTAAAAGCTCTTCTTTGCTTGAAGCCTTCAATAGAAACTCAAAACGCCCACGCAACAGTTCTATTCTGGTAATCACTGTAATTCTTATGTCAGAATCATCTGTCTTCTTGAGATTCTCGACAATTTTCAAATTTCCAGCATGAAGATGTGTAATTGTATCTGTATCGAGAATATGCATTTATTCACTCGATGTTTCTTTTTCGCTTCTTCCACGCTGTGAATACATCATCGTGCGGAGTTCTGACAGATTTTCATCGTCTGATAATGCACCGGATTGACGTATCAGTATTGACCGAGTATCATAGCTTCTCAACCATTCATCCACGGCAGTTTTCAGAAAACGCCATTCACCTTCTATTCTCTTGCCCGGAATTTTGCCTTGAAGAACTTGTCTTTCAATTTTTTCTTCAGGCATTTTCAAATAGCCTGCCATTTCTTTAAGAGTAAACACACTGTCTGTTATCATTTCCTTCCCTCATCTCTATTGGTTTCTGTCACGCGGGCGTTGTGGTGAGAATGCCGGGTCCCCGGCGCCCCGCCCCCCACTCAGTCCCGGACGTGTGCGGTTTTCCCGCATCCGATTCCTCGGTTGTACTCGTTTCCGCGTCGGTTTATCTCAGCGCAACCTGGTGCAGACGTTTTCTGTCCGTCGGTCTCGGCCGGGGCACACGGTTCTGTTTCAGCATTTGTTGTATGAACTTTTCCCAGTTACATATTTTCCGCTGATTCCTTCGGCAATTTACATATAGAGAAGTCAAATATATGACTTTCTTTACTATTTTCTTTTGAAAAATTGTGAGATTCTACTTTTTTAAAAGTAAATCAGCACCTGCTATTCACAATCGATTTCAGCCGATTTTTTGGGAGATGAAGCACCTTTTAAACCTATCTCAGCAATGCTTTTTCTTGCAGGCTGGACTTCATATAATTCCTGCTCTTCTCTCACATACAATTCCTTTTCCGTTTGGATTATTTTTTCAAATTTTAAATTGGCTCTATTAAATAGACCTTGACTCTCCGCTTTAAGGAAGCGCGCGGCCATTCGACAATACTCAGGATCAACCTCGACCCCGATACTATTTCGCCCACCTTTCAGAGCTGCCACCATGCTTGTTCCTGTTCCACAAAAGGGATCAAGAACAGTATCTTCAACAAATGAGAACATACGAATTAATCTACTCGCCAACTCAAAAGGATATGGCGCCGGATGGTTTCTTAGCGATGCGCCAGGGATGTTCCAGATTTGTTGAAACCATTGGTTAAAATCCTTTTTATTGATCATGCTTTCTTTTCGTTGGCGTTCCGTTGGTTTTCTATAACCGCCCGGCTTTCTCTGCATTAAGATAAATTCCATGTCGTTCTTAATAATCGCATTAGGCTCATAAGGTTTTCCGAGAAATTTGGAGCCGTTAGAGATCTCATAGGATGCATTGGAGATCTTATGCCAAATTATTGGGTTTAAGTTGTCAAATCCGATTCTACGACAAAGAACACAGATATCCGCATGAAGCGGAAAAACAAGATGCCTTCCATATCTTCTTCTTGAAACACATACATCTCCAACCACACACACCAATCGCCCGCCTGGAACTAACACCCGATATACATGTTCCCAAACCAATTTGATTTCTTCAAGAAAAGCTTCATAATCTTCGATATGACCTAATTGATATGGATGTTCATTATATCTTTTTAGATTCCAATAGGGTGGAGAAGTAATTACAAGATGGATGGATTCATCCGGTAAAAAGGAAAGATCCCGTGCATCTCCATTAATAAGCCTATG
>JAABSQ010000144.1 GCA_011390315.1 Desulfobacteraceae bacterium | reverse complement strand
TTAAGAAATAAACCCTCCGATGTGGGCCATCATTGCTTTCGCAAACCTCTCTACTGAAAGTTCCTCAGCCGGGGTTGAAAAAATCCCTTGTGGGCCACTGTCCCGATCGGATGTAATGAAGGCAGAGGCGGTATAATGCCTCTCCAACATTAATTTGCGACAGAATATTTCATATCGTTTCATGTACGAAGCACCTTTAAATTCAGGAAAGACATTGAAATTAGGTTCTTTCACACGAACCGGTCTTTGTGACGATGGGCAGTCCTCAAGCATAAAGAAATACCCTAAAAATGGTTGGGGACTTGTATGAAACGCACCTTCTCTGTAGGCAGTCCATAAATCCATTGCACTTCCCATGGCCTCTTCCGTTCTATTATTAAAGTTGTTCCCGAACG
>JAABSQ010000143.1 GCA_011390315.1 Desulfobacteraceae bacterium | reverse complement strand
GCTTCGGTTTTGCCGTCCGGGCCCGGCCGGTAAAACCCGGCGATGAGGTCATGGACCAGCTTGGAGATGGAGGTGTTGCTGCAGACCACGATGAAGACCGGGGGAACCTCGATTCCTTCCTTTTCCCAGGCCGCAAAGGTTTCGGCGTAATGGCCATAGAGGGCGTCCAGGGCGGTCTGAAGCTCGGTAGGCAGACTCAGCGGGTCGAGGGCTTTGGCCTTGCCCCGGCCTTTTTTGGGCATTTTTTTGCCGATGTGTTCCCACAGGTTCCGGAACTTGGGCATTTCCCCGCCCGGGATGTTGTCGGAGACCGGCACCCGCGGCAGCTTGACGATGCCGCACTCGATGGCGTCCATGAGGGAAAAGTCGCTCGCGGTCCAGGGAAACAGGGTCCCTTCGGCATACCCGGAGCCCCGAAGGAAAAACGGGGTGGCCGAAAGATCATAGACGGTCTGCACCCCTAGCTTTCGTTTCACCGCCTCGATGCCGGTGATCCAGAGCCGGGCCGCCTCGTTGTTCTTTTTGGCCTCTTCCTTTTCGTCTCCCTTCAGCTCCTTTACATCGTCGGTCTGGGGCTTTTCCCGGTAGCAGTGGTAAGCCTCGTCGTTGAAAACAAGAATGTTCTTGATTCCCATCAGGTCCGGCATAACCCGCTGGATCATCTGCCCTTCGGTTTCCAGGGTGTTCAGCTCCGGCCCCCGACCTTGGAGCAGGGACCGGCCGCCCCGGGAGAGGTCTATCCGTTATCCGTTCCCGAAGCTTGAAGGCATGGTAATTGGTGATCACGATCTTGGCCCGGCCGAGGTCGGTCAGCATGTCGGAGGGGATGAGTTCCCGGCCCTTGTAGTAGCTGTCCACATCGTTGGGTTGGAGCACCCGAAGCCGGTCCTTGATGGTGAGCCCCGGGGTGACCACGAGAAAACCCCGTGTATAATTTTTGCTGCCGGGATGGCGCACCGCATTGATGGTCTGCCAGGCGATGAGCATCGCCATCACCATGGTCTTGCCCGCGCCGGTGGCCAGCTTGAGGGCGATGCGATGGAGGTCCGGATTGGCATCCCGGTTGGCGTTTCGAATCAGGGTGCGAATCTTCCGGTCGCTCCGTTTCAGATCGGGCAACATCTCGGTCAGCCAGATGACCGTTTCCACCGCCTCCACCTGACAAAAGAACGGGCGAATCCCCTGAAATGGATGATGCCGCCAGTGCCGGAGCAGCCGGGCCGTCTCCGGGTTCACCCGCCATTGTTCCGGGTTCGGGAGTTTTCGCCAAACGTCCACTTCCCGCCGGATGGTGTTGATGAGCCAGGTCGGGTCATAGGTCTGGTCGTCGGTGGACAGTCCGTGATCGTCGCCGAACCCGAGCTGGCTCTGCTGTTGCTTGGGACTATCCTTGCGTTTTCGGGGTTTGGGCACCGGCGTGATGAAAGATGCCGGCCGCCGGGCGGGGAGAATCCGATCCGTGGGCTGCCCCTCCGCATCCAGTTCCCAGTGGCGTTTCGGATATTCGTACGGCGAATTCAGGATGGGCTTTTCGAAAAAATGCTGCGGCATGAGCGGTCTCTTCCATCGTTCATCGTTCAAGAAGCAAAAAGTGCGGAATCAATCTCACTAAGTACACGCGAATGGGGAGGTTGTCAAATGATTCTTGATTTCAGAAGAGAGGGAAATGAATGATTGGAAAAACAAAACGGAAGGTTTAAAAATGACTTTCAAGATCCATTCGCGCATGTAAGACGCGGATGATTTGGATATGGGAATCTGTCTTGCGGTAAAAGATAAGATGACTGCCTACCGCATATTTGCGATATCCTTTGCAAATATGGTCGCATGCCGCGCCGATTTCAGGTTCGCTGGCAATTGTTAGGAAACTTTCATCCAATTTTTTCAAGTATTTATTCCGTTGATCTCTGCTCCAATTTTCCTCTGTATACCGACCGATGGATCGCAAATCTTCAATGGCTCTTCGGGTGAGCCGAAAAGCACTCATTCTTCTATATTTTCTCTGTCAAGATCACGTATCAAGCCGTCCAGGGAATATTCAACAAACCCGCTGTTTTCACCTTCTTCCAAAGCTCGCCGCAAATCTGTGAGTTTATTCTCTCTTTCTTCCAGCAATCTTAACCCGGCTCGTATAGCCTCGCTGGCGGATGCGTATCGACCACTTTGAATTTGTTGGGAAATAAAGGCATCAAAGTGTTTGCCCAAGGTGATGCTTGTATTTTTTTGCACAATATTTCCTCCTTTATTGTTGATTTCGTAAAAAGCCAGAATCTGGATTTTGGACCATAACATATAGATGGAATACAGAGTGGAAACCACCACATGCTGCGTCAAAAATGTTTGAGACTGACTTTTTACGATATCATCATTATGAATGCCAATTTAAAATACTTATTGGCACTCGTCAAGCGGTCCATTCAATTCATCTTATCCATCACCGCCCGAAGATGATCCACCCAAATCTTCGCGAAAGCATCGTATTCCGCCAGGCCCTTCATCCTCGGCACGCATTCGATGCCCGCTTCGGTCAGGATGCTTTTCCAGGAATCGGCCTCTTCGCCGGCCATATCGTTGCGGGCATGATCTCCGGCGACAGACATGAAAGGTATCAGGTATGCCTTTTTGACGCCCCTTTCCAGGAGCATCGCCCGGATGTCATCCAGGCTCGGCGTTCCCTCCACGGTGCCCATGTAGATATTTGGGTCCTTTTGCTGAAGCCGGTACATCATGGCTTCGTAATAGACGTTGGCCGGGTGGTGGGTGCCGTGCCCCATCAGAACCACCGCTTCATCTTTTTTCCGCTCTTTGGGGAGGATGCCGATCACCGCATCTACCGCCTTGGACAGATCCTCGGTGGAGGACAGGGCCGGATATCCGATCCGAAGCTGCTCGAAACCGTCGGACATTTCCGTGAAGGCGTCGGCATTCATCCGAAGGTCGTGAAATTCCGCCCCGGGGATGATATGCAGCGATTGAACCGCCACCCGGGTGAATCCCTCCTCCATCATCTTGGCCAGGGCCACCGCCGGGGAGTCGAGGATTTGCCCCCTTTCGGCCAATTTTTTGCGGATGATGACCGAGGTGTAGGCCCACCGCACCGGAACTTCCGGAAACGCGGCATGGACCATTTTTTCGATATCGGCGAAGGCCCCCTGGGCTTCGGGAATGCTCGTGCCGAACGCGACCAGCAGAATGCCCATTCCCTTTTCCGCAGCCCCCCGGTGGCCTGCGGCATGCTGGGCTTGCGCCGGCTCCGCAAATCCCCAACACAAAAGGCAGTACATCGCCATCCAAACCACCGACACTCTTTTTACCATGGGGCAACCTCCTTGATGAAACCATCCGTTAAAAATTGACTGAAAAAGGTCCCGGGCGCTGGCAGGCCGTTCAAAGTCTTCCGCGCCTTGCGGACATCGGACCCCCGAGACCCGTTCCGGGGATCCCAAAAAAAAATCCCCGAACCGAAATGAATCGATCCGGGGATATCCCTGTTTTATCCGCGTCATCGCCGGCGAAATCCCCTCACCGCGAGGGATTGCACCTTATGGTTGTTCAGGCAGGTCTTCTGACTCTCGGATCATCCTACCGGCCGCGTCTTCCCATCCCGAATCCGGACAGTGACATTCTGCGGCGTTCGTCCCCGATTACAGCGGCGGGCCCGTTCCCGATTTTCACGGGATTCCCTTTTTGCCGATCTCGTCGGCGCCTGAAACGAATGTTGAAGGTTTGTTAGATCAAGGTCATAAAAAAGTCAACCCAAAAACTCGATCCCCAGAATGCTGATGTCATCTTCGGGATCGCTTCCGGCGGCATGACGGTCCGCAGCTTCAAAGGCCCGATCGACCATCTCCCGAACCGGCTTGTCAGGCGATTCCGACAGCACCCGATGCAGACGGTCCAACCCGAAGCGCTCCTCGGTCGGGGACTCGGATTCGTAGATGCCGTCGGTGAATACGAAAACTTTGTCACCGCTTCTCAGATCCAGGGTGTGCTGTTCGAACCGGGCGTCGGCCTCGAATCCGATGGCGGGCCCACAGCCGCCGAGTTCTTCCCGGTCGCCGTGTACTCCGACTCGGAGGGCGGGCGGATGGCCGCCGCAGCTGTAGGTGAAGGTCTTCTTCCGGGTGTCGATAAGGGCATAAAAAATGGTAAAAAAGCTGTCGAACCGCTCGAAGGTGAAGGTGCGGCTCAGGCGGTGAAGGACCTCCCGAGGGGAGATGACCCCGATTTTTCCCGATAGAAACACGTCCCGGTTGCGCAGAAACTGGGATACGGCCACCGCCAGAAAAGCGGCCGAGACCCCGTGTCCGCACACGTCGATCATGTAGACGGCGATGGTGTGATCGTCGATATAGATCATGTTGAAAATATCCCCGCCGATTTTGCTGCACGGCACGAACCGCCAGGCGAACTCCAGGTTCGGAAAATCCGGAAAATTGTCGGGCAGAAGGCTTTTTTGAATGCCGGCGGCGGCGTCCAGGTCCTTTTCGATCTGGGCGTTTTTCTCTTCCAGTTCGGCCCGCTGCATTTCGATGTCGGTGATATCGTAAAAAATCGCCAGGGCCATGGGCCGGCCCTGGAAGGTGAGCGGCCGGGTGGTGATTTCGAATATCTTCTTTCGGGTGTGTCCCTGAATATGGAATGTTTTCTGCACCCGGAGCCGGTCCGTCGGTTCTTTCTGAAACAGGGTCCGGGACACGGCGCCCCGAATCACGCATTCCTCGCACCAGGAGGTCTCTCCGCAGGCGACCTGCTCCTCCACCGAGTGGATGCACCCGGTGGCCTTGCCGAAGGGGCCGCCGGCGATGGTTTTTTCCGGATCGCCGAACTGACTCAGAAAGGACTGGTTGGCCCGGTAGATATTCAGATGTTCATCCGCCAGCAGGACCGCCGAATTGATGTTGTCCAGCAGCAGATTCAGGAAGCGGTTGTAATCTTCCACTTCTTTCAGATGGTCTTCACATCGGTCCGTCATCAGCGGTTCCGTCGGTTTGGATTTTTCCATACACTGTTCATACGCAAAAATGCGGCCAGTGTTCAACCCTTCTTTGAGATAAATTCGATGGGGTCTGCAACGCCCTTCGAAAAGGTGGCCACACCCAATGGTTCTCAAATGGGTGACCGGCGCGAGCTGTAAACATATGAACACCTGTAATCTGTTTTCTTGTTTACATATGCAAACTGGATTGGATCGGCCGGGAGGGGTGTGGAAAAATATAATACTGAAAAATAAATTACTTATGGTCCATTTTCTGCGGTGGCATGTGCTTTGCTTTATCTGTTGCCAACAGTGATCGTATTCATCCAATCCACTGACCCATCACACCCAAGGAGGTTCGCATGTCTGAAACCAATTTGAGCGACATCACCGCAACCACTACCGTGGACGCCCGGGGCAGCGCCTGCCCGGGACCGCTTCTGGAAGCCAAAAAGGGAATCGGCAAGGTCAAGGTCGGGGAAATCCTGGAGATCTTCTCCAACGACACCGGCACCCGCAACGACATTCCGGTCTGGGCCAAGAAGGTGGGCCATGAGTATCTGGGCCACCTGGAAGCCGACGGCTACGACAAGCACTACATTACCCGCAGGAAATAGCGAGGACGTCATGGCGCACGGGAACGCACAAGGGAAAATCCTGGTTCTGGCAACGGAGACCTGCGCCTACCCCGGCGCCAATTCGGTGGGGCAGGCGCATTCCAGTTACCCCGCCAACACCTACCTCCTGCGGGTCCGGTCGCCGGCGCTCTTTCCGGAACGGTTCTACATGGACTGTTTCCGAAAGGGCGTCGCCGGCATCCTTATCATGAGCTGCGGCGAGGAATGCCCCTACGAAGGGGCCTACCATGCCTTGGCCAAGCGGGTGGACGCGGTCTACCAGGAGATGAAGGCCGCCGACATCGACATCCGGCGGCTCCGGCTGACGGCCATCTGCACGGTCTGCAACCGGGCCTTTCTGCGGGAAATCAATCAGATGAACGAGGTGGTCCAGGAACTGGGACCGCCGCAACTGGCTGCATGATGTGGTTAGTGGTTAGTGGGTAGTGGATAGTGGATAGTGGTCGGCCGCCAATCCCTAACCACCAATCACTACCCACCAATCACTACCCACTATCCACTACCCACTACCCACTATCCACTGCCTTTGAACGACGGGAGTCAATCTTATGGAAACACAACACGCCATCACCTGCGACGCCCTTGTGGTGGGCGGCGGCATCGCCGGCCTGGAATCGGCCCTGGACTTGGCGGATCAGGGCTTTCAGGTGGCCATCGTCGAAAAGGACGCCACCATCGGCGGGAAGATGATCCGGCTCTCCAAGGTGTTTCCCACCCTGGACTGTTCGAGCTGCATCACCACCCCCAAAATGGCCTCGGCGGCCCACCATGAGAACATCCGGATTCTCACCTACTGCGACCTGCAAACCCTGGATCGGGTGGACGGCCGGCTCCAGGCCGAGGTGGTTCAGCGGCCCCGGTACGTGGATCCCGACGCCTGCATCGGGTGCCGCCAGTGCGAATACAACTGCCCGGTCTGGGTGCCGGACGCGGAACAGGGCGGGTTCACGGCCCGAAAGGCCATCGCCATCCCCTTTTCCAACGCCATCCCCCAGCTCGCGGTCATCGACACCGATCACTGCACGCTGTGTGGCCAGTGCGCCTCGATTTGCCCCACCGACGCGGTGGACTATTTCCAGAAACCGGAACCGCTGACCATCCGGGCCGAAACGGCAGTCATCGCCACCGGGTTCGGAACCACGGCCATCGATCCCAAATACGGGTCCGGGACCTTGCCCAACGTCATCGGGGCATTAGAAATGGAACGGCTTCTGGCCCCCCACGGTCCCTACCAGCGGGTCCTGCGCCCCTCGGACGGCAAGGAGCCGGAGTCCGTGGCCTTTATCCAGTGCGCCGGGTCCCGGGACAAGGCCCTGGGGGTTCCGTATTGTTCGCGGGTCTGCTGCATGTACGCGATCAAACAGGCCATGCTCCTGTCCGGGGCCCTGCCGCTGGCCGACATCACCATCTATTACATGGACATCCGGGCCTTCGGCAAAGGTCACGAACAATTCTACCAGAACGCCAAGGCCATGGGCATCGAGTTCGTCAAGGCCAAGGTGGCCCACATCGGGGCTGGCGACGACGGCGCCGTGACCCTCCGGTACGAAGACCAGGAGGGCGGCGAGGGCGTGACCCACCGGGACCACGACCTGGCGGTGCTCTCTTTGGGGATTCTGCCCCAGTGGCAGCCCGACGGCGTCTGCCCCGTTTCGGTGGATGACGACTTGTTCATCCAATGTCCGTCGCCCAAAATCGCGCCGGCCCGCACCGACATGGACGGCGTATTCGTGGCGGGCGTGGCCGCCGGTCCCAAGGACATCGTGGACAGCATCGCCGAGGCCGGGGCCGCGGCGTCCGAGGCGGCGCAATATCTGGGCGCCCGACAGGCCCAACGATCCGGCAAAGCGGCCTGACCGCCGGAAAGGAAAGGAGAAGAGATCGCATGTCATCCGACGCGCAACCGACAACCAGCGACAAGGTGGGGGTGTATGTCTGCTACTGCGGCGGCAACATCTCCGACCAT
>JAABSQ010000142.1 GCA_011390315.1 Desulfobacteraceae bacterium | reverse complement strand
ACCACAGGGCAACCACGGGGGGTTGCCCCTACCGGATCGGTTTTTGCGAATTACCCGTGAATGGGCCGGTCGATGGCCTTGAGGGCGGTTTCGAGCATCACCTCGGCGAGGGTGGGATGGGCGTGGATGGTGTGGGCCAGCTCCGTGACCGTGACGCCCATCTTGACCGCCAGGGTCCCCTCGGCGATCAGGTCGGTGGCGTGAGGACCGATGATGTGGACCCCCACCACTCTGCCGGAGTCGGCTTCGGAAATGATCTTGGCCTGCCCGGCGATATCGCCGATGACCTGGGCCTTGCCCAGGGTCCGGAACAGAACGGTGTCGGCCCTTACCGAGATGCCGGCGGCCGCGGCCCGGGCTTCGGTCAACCCGACGTCGGCTACTTCGGGGGAGGTGAAGATGCCCCCCGGCACCACGGTATAATCCATTTGGCGGTCTCCGCCCAGGGCGTTCTCCACCGCGATTTCCCCTTCGGTGGAGGCCACGTGGGCCAGCATGATTTTGGCGGGCCCGAGGATATCGCCGATGGCGAAAACATTCTCTACATTGGTCCGCATGCGGTTGTCCGCAATGATCCACCCCCTCTCGTCCGTCTGAACCCCGATGTTCTCCAGCCCGATGTTCCCGGAATTGGGCTTGCGGCCGATGCAGACCAGCATCTTCTCCACCTCCCGGGTGACCGGCTTTTTATCCCGCTCGGTGGGGGCTTCTAAAAATGGAGAGGGGCCCACGGAGACCTTGAGCCTGCCGTCGGCCTTTTCGAACCCGGTGACGGTCTTGTTGACCATGAACCCGATCTTCTTTTTTTTCATTTCCCGGCCCAGGGTTTTGGAACACTCCTCATCCACCGAGGGCAGCGGGAGCAGCCGCGGCAGGGCTTCCACCACCGTCACCTTGGCGCCAAGGCCCGAGAGCATGCAGGCGAATTCACACCCGATGACCCCGCCGCCCACGATCAGGATCGATTCGGGCACCGATTCGAGGCAGAGGGCGTGATTGCTGGAGAGGACGCTTTCTCCGTCAAAAGGCAGGGAGGGGATTTGAAGGGGTTGGGTGCCGGTGGCGATGATCAGCCGGTCCCACTCGACCTCGGTTTCCTCTCCCTCGGCGGATCGCACCCGAACCTTTCCCGGTTCTTTGATAAAAGCGCTGCCCGCCAGATGGCGGACCTTGTGGTGCTGAAACAGGTCATGAATCCCCTTGGCCTGGGCGCCGATCACCGCTTCTTTTCGCGCCATCAGCTTGGCCATGTTCACCCGGGGGCCGGCATTCGAGTCTCCGGGCAGGTCGACCCCGAAGGTGTCGGCCTTATGAAAATTTTCGAGCAGTGAGGCGGTGGTGATCATGATCTTGGAGGGGATACACCCCCAGTTGAGGCAGACCCCGCCCACATTCTCCTGTTCGATGACGGTCACCTCCGCCCCGAGCCGGGCCGCGGATACCGCCGCCACATAGCCGCCCGGTCCTGCGCCGATGATGGTGATTCGTGTGGCCATACTGTCTCCTTTTTTGCTGATGCCTGGAGTTGCTGGTGGTTGGATGGGTTTCGCCGATTCCGATAGTGAAGCGGTTTTTACTATAGAATCCATAAAAGGTAAAGAAAATTATAAAAGTAAATTGTGGAAAAATTTAAATTCAAACTTTTGAATTGATGAAATACTAAATTAAATAAAATTTTATTGACATTTTCATCAATTTAGTTCTATTATTTAATAAAAGATATTCTTCCATGACCGAACCGGAAAAAACCGAGCGCACGATGAAAATCGACGAGACGAATCTGGCCATCATTCAGCACCTGCGGGACGGCCGGAAATCCTACAAACAGATCGCAGACGATCTGGGGCTGACCGAAAATACCGTCCGGTCGCGGGTTAAAAAGCTTCTGGAAAGCGACGTGCTCGATATCACGGGCCGGGTGGACCCCGAGGCGATCTCCCGGCATCAGCTGGTGATCATCGGGGTCAAGCTGGGCACCGAAAACATGTTTGAAAAGGCCGACGCCTTCAGCAGACTCAAGGGGGTGGTGTCGGTGGCCATCGTCACCGGCCGCTACGATCTTCTGGCCACGGTGCTGTTTCGGGAAGGGTTCGATCTTCAGGATTTTTACACCGACGAGGTGGTCAAGGTGGACGGGGTCCAGTCCATGGAGACCTTCGTGGTCTACAAAGGGTTCAACGTCAAGGTGCCCTATGTCCTTTAATATTCGCTTTCATTCAAACAACCAAGGAGATGACCCATGGCAAGTGCGTCTAAAAAAACCCGGCTTCACGGCTGGCACACCGCCCACGGCGCCAACATGGCCGATTTCGGCGGGTATGAAATGCCGCTCTGGTATTCCTCGGCCAAAAACGAACACCTGGCGGTGCTGACTCAGGCGGGGATCTTCGACACCAGCCACATGGCCACGGTGCTGGTCTCGGGGGCCGAGGCCCTGGACCTGCTTCAGATTTGCTTCACCAACGATCTGACCGCCTGCATCGGCAAAGAGAAAAAGCCTCTCTTTTCCGGCCGATGCGTATACGGCGCCTTTTTAAACGAGCAGGGCCACGTCATCGACGACGCAATCGTGTTTCAGATCGACGAGGGCCGCTATATGGTGGTGGTCAACGCCGGAATGGGGCCGGCGATCGCCGGTCATCTCAAGGCCCAGCAGGGCGGCGCCGGTGTTCAAATCACCGACCTGAGCGATCGCCTCGGTAAAATGGATATTCAGGGGCCGGCGGCGGCCAAGATCATGCAAAAAATCCTGGCTTCCCCCGACACGGTCCTGGACCGGATGCCCTATTTTTCGTTTAAGGGGCATTTTGACGAAACCGCTCCCCGAGCCGACGCGGTTCGCCTGACCGACGGCGTCCCCATTCTGCTTTCCCGAACCGGGTACACCGGCGAATTCGGGTTCGAAATTTTTGTGGCCCCCGAGCATTTCGTTCAGCTCTGGGAAACCGCCATGGCGGCGGGCGAAGAATTCAATGGTCTCGCCTGCGGGCTGGCGGCCCGGGATTCCTTGCGGGCCGGTGCGGTGCTGCCGCTGTCTCACCAGGACATCGGTCCCTGGCCCTTTGTCCGCCATCCCTGGCCCTTTGCCCTGCCCTACACCGACGACAAGACCGGGTTCACCAAATCATTCGTGGGAGACCGGGCCCTGCTCTCCGCGAGCGACGCCGACTACACCCTTCCCTTTGCCGGATACGACCTGCGCAAGGTATCTCTGCCGGCGGCGGTGCTGGATGCCGACGGCAAAGAGATCGGCGCCGTTCTGACCTGCGCCACCGACATGGCCGTCGGCCGGTGCGGGGATGCGATCTTCAGCATCGTCAGCGCCGATGCCCCCGACGACTGCAAGATCAAAGGGCTCTGCTGCGGTTTCGTCAAAGTCGGCCCGCAGCTTTCGGCCGGGCAGGAGGTCACCCTCAAGGACGCCCGCCGGCAGATTCAGGTCCGCATTCAGGAGGACATCCGCCCGGACCGCACCGCCCGGGTTTCTCTGAAAAAAATGCTGTAACCCATACACACCCAATCAACCCAAAACAACCACGGAGGAGGGACCATGGCCAAGGAGATCAGTGAGTTAACTTTACAGGACGATGTCCGGTACACGGAAGACCACGAATGGGCCAGAAAGGAAGGCGGCGCCGTCAAAATCGGGATTTCCGATTATGCCCAGGATCAGCTGGGCGATATCGTATTCGTGGAGCTGCCCGAGGTGGACAGCGAACTGGAAAAGGGGGATGAATTCGGCACCGTGGAATCGACCAAGGCGGTCTCGGAGCTCTACATGCCTCTGGGCGGCAAGGTGGTGGCGGTCAACGAAGCCCTGGCGGACGACCCGGAACAGGTCAACAAAGACCCCTACAGCGGCGGATGGATGGTCGAAATCGAGCCGAGCGACCCGGCCGAGTTCGACGCCATGATGGACAAGGACGCCTACCTCGAGATGCTGAAAGGACTTTAAGATGAGATATTTACCCCATACCAGCGAAGATGTCGCCGAGATGCTTCAGGCGGTCGGGGCCCAAAGCCTCGATGATCTCTTCTCCACCATCCCGAAGGACTGCCGCTTCACGGGGGATCTGAATCTTCCCCCGGCCATGACCGAATGGGACCTGACCAATCACATGGCCGAGCTGGCCGGCCGAATGGCCGCCTGGCCTGAGTGCAAGGTGTTCGTGGGCGCAGGCAGCTATTCCCACAATATTCCGGCCTCGGTGCCCTATCTCCTGAGCCGGTCCGAGTTTTCCACCGCCTACACCCCCTACCAGCCGGAGATCAGCCAGGGCACCCTGCAGGCGATTTTCGAGTACCAGACCCTGGCCTCCCGGCTGCTGGGCATGGAGGTGGCCAACGCCTCCATGTACGACGGGGCCTCGGCCCTGGCCGAAGCCCTGCTGATGGCCATCCGCATCGCCCGCGGCAAAAAGACCACGGTGGCGGTCTCCAAGCTGATCCACCCGATGTACCGCCAGGTGGTGCGGACCTATTTCGACCCCACCGACTACAAGATCGTGGAGCTCGACTACCTGCCCGACGGTTCCACCGATCTGTCGGCCGTAGAGGGGATGGACGACCTGGCCGCGGTCGCGGTCCAGTCCCCCAACTTCTTCGGGTGCGTCGAAAACATTCAGGCGGTGAGCGATGCGGCCCACCGGCACAAGGCCCTGTCGGTCATCGGGTTCACCGAACCGCTGGCCTACGGCCTGTTCAAGAGCCCCGGCAGCCAGGGGGCCGACATCGCCTGCGGCGAGGGCCAGAGCCTGGGCATTCCCCAGTCTTACGGCGGACCGGGGCTGGGCATGTTCACCGCCCTTCAGAAGTATGTCCGGTCCATGCCGGGCCGGCTCATCGGCCAGACCACCGACAAGGACGGCGAGCGGGGCTTCGTTCTCACCCTGGCCACCCGGGAGCAGCACATTCGGCGGGAAAAGGCCACCTCCAACATCTGCTCCAACCAGGGGCTCTGCGCCACCATGACCACCATGTACATGGCCTCCCTGGGCGGCACCGGCATCCGGAAGGTGGCCCGGCTCAACCGGGACAAGGCCGAATACATGAAATCGGAGCTGAAGAAGGCGGGGCTCGAGATTCCCTTCGAGCGGCCCACATTCAACGAGTTCGTGGTGAAATTCCCGGAAGGGTATGAATCCACCTATCAGAAACTGATCGACCGGCAGATCGTGGCCGGCATTCCCCTCGAGTGCCACTACCCCGAACTGGCGGATCACTATCTTCTCTGCGTCACGGAAACCCACAGCAAGGCCGATATCGACGCACTGGTAAAGGAGGTGACGGCATGATGAAAGTTGCGGGCACGACCGGCCTGATCATGAATGAACCCCTGCTCTGGGAAAAGAGCAAAAAAGGGCGGTGCGGCATCTCCATTCCCGAATCGGATGTGCCGTCGGCGCCGCTGGATGCCGAGTTCGAGGGCGAGGGTCCCGATTTTCCGGATCTCAGCGAGGTGGATGTGGTCCGCCACTTCACCCGGCTCTCCCAGTGGAACTTCGGGGTGGACACCGGAATGTATCCCCTCGGGTCCTGCACCATGAAGTACAACCCCAAGATCAACGAAAAGATCGCCGCCATGCCGGGCTTTGCCGGTGCCCATCCCATGCTCCCGCCGGAGCTCTCCCAGGGCACCCTCCAGCTGATGTATGAGCTGGAAGGGTTTCTCAACGAGATCACCGGCATGGACGCCACCACCCTGCAGCCGGCCGCCGGGGCCCACGGGGAGCTGACCGCCATGCTGCTGTTCTATGCCTATCACAAGAGCAAGGGCGAAAAGCGCTCCAAGATCCTGATCCCGGATACCGCTCACGGCACCAACCCGGCCAGCGCCACCCTCTGCGGATACGAATCCATTCCCCTGGAATCGGGAGAAGACGGGATTCTGACGGTGGAGCGGGTGGCCGAGCTGATGGATGAAGACACCGCCGGGATTATGGTGACCAACCCCAACACCCTGGGGCTGTTCGAGGAGAACATCAAGAAAATCGCCGAGATCGTCCATGACAAGGGCGGCCTGGTCTACTGCGACGGGGCCAACATGAATGCGGTCATGGGGGTGGTCAAGATGGGGGCCATCGGCATCGACGCCATCCACCTCAACCTGCACAAGACCTTTTCCACCCCCCACGGCGGCGGCGGGCCCGGCTCCGGACCGGTCTGCGTGAAAAAGCACCTGGAGCCCTTTCTGCCGGTCCCCCGGGTGACCAAAGACGGGGACCGGTACGTCTTTCAGTACGACCGCCCCGATTCCATCGGCAAGATTCATGCCTTTTACGGCAACTACGGCATCCAGATTCGGGCCTACAGCTATATCCTGACCATGGGGCAGGACCTGAAGCGGGCCAGCCAGTACGCCGTGCTGAGCGCCAACTACATCAAGGAAAAGCTCAAGGATGTGCTCCACCTGCCTTACGACCGGCCCTGCATGCACGAGTGCGTCTTCACCGACAAAAACCAGGAGCC
The DNA here is from genome assembly GCA_011390315.1 of Desulfobacteraceae bacterium. Taxonomy (GTDB): domain Bacteria; phylum Desulfobacterota; class Desulfobacteria; order Desulfobacterales; family Desulfococcaceae; genus JAABSQ01. The sequence continues at coordinate 1,118 of JAABSQ010000142.1, read as the reverse complement.
CTATAAAATCACCACCCTGGATATGGCCAAGCGGCTGATCGATTACGGGTTTCATCCGCCCACCATCTATTTTCCGCTGGTGGTCCACGGGTCGATCATGATCGAGCCCACCGACACCGAGCCCAAGGAGAACCTCGACCAGTTCATCGAGGCCTTCCGCAGCATCGCCCGGGAAGCCGCGGAAAATCCGGACCTGCTGCGGGAAGCGCCCACCGTCCCGAAGGTGCGGCGGCTGGACGAGGCCACCGCGGCCCGAAAACCGGTGCTGTGCGGCGTAAATTAAAGGTGGATTCATGACCGCCCCTCCCTGGCTCCGGGTCGATCTGCCGCTCATCGAGTATGAAGACGCCCTGGCCCTTCAGCGGGAGATCGTCGCCGCCCGTCGAGACCGGCGGCTGAACCGGGACGTGGTGCTGCTGCTGGAGCACCCCCCGGTCTTCACGCTGGGCCGCCACGGGGGGCGGGAGAACCTGACCGCCACCGAGGCCTTTCTCTCCGAACGGGGAATCCGGGTGATCCAGATCGAACGGGGCGGGAACATCACCTACCACGGCCCGGGCCAGCTGGTGGCCTATCCCATCCTGAACCTGACCGGACTTCGGCTGCCGGTAAAGGATTATGTCGCCGGTCTGGAGCGGGTGATGGCCGCCGCCGCCGCAGACCAGGGGGTGACCGCCGTCGGGGACGAAAAAAACCGCGGGATCTGGGTGGAAGGCCGTAAGTTAGGGTCCATCGGGATCACGGTGCGCCGGGGGATCAGCTTTCACGGGCTGGCCCTCAACGTCAACACCGACCTGGAACCCTTCACATGGATCAACCCCTGCGGGCTGCACAACGTCCGCATGACCTCGCTCAAGGCCGAACTGGGTCGGGAGGTGGATATGGCGGCGGTTCGAAAATCGCTAATCCGCCATCTGACCGGAATGCTGGGCCGGGAAGGGATTTTCACGACCCGTGAGGCCCTGCGGGAACAGATGCGATCGGTATCAGGCAAATGAGGCAAGCCATCATGAATACAGATCAAACCAAGCCGCGAGTGCGGAAACCCCGGTGGCTCTCGCGAAAACTGCCTACGGCGGCCGAATATGAAATGGTCCGGTCCCTGATTCGGGACGGGC
>JAABSQ010000141.1 GCA_011390315.1 Desulfobacteraceae bacterium | reverse complement strand
CGCAGAATACAAAGAAAAGCGGTTGGCCGCCTATGTAAAGCCGGTTATCGATCCGGGTCTTGAAGAGGCCCTGATCCGGTTCGTCAAACGTCGGAAGGCGGAAATTACCGGTTCGTAGACCTCTTTCGTGTGCAAGGTCTTTATAAAAAAGGAATATTCGGGATTCTTGATTATAAGATTAAAAAACTTTTCTCTTGTGGACGGCCGACAACAGAATGCCCGAGGTCGGTACTTGTCGGGCATCTCTTCATCGATCCCCTTCAGATAAAGGCCTGGCGCACCCGGGCGGAAATCCATTCGCTGAACACCACAGTGGAGATGATGATCAGCAGAATCACCGAGACCCGAGTCCAGGCGAGATTCATGATCGATGCGTTGAGCTGCAGCCCGATGCCGCCGGCGCCCACCAGACCCAGGACGGTGGATTCTCGAATATTGATGTCCCAGCGAAACACGGATATGCCGGCAAAAGCCGGCATAATCTGGGGTACGATGCCGAAAGCCGTCACCTGGGCAGTGCTTGCGCCGGTGGCGGTGACCGCCTCCACCTGTCGGGGGTCGATCTCTTCGATCGCCTCATACAGCAGCTTGGCGCAAAAGCCGATGGAGCGCAGCCCGATGGCGACAATGCCCGCCAGAATTCCCGGCCCTAGAATGGTCACCAGCATCAGCGCCCAGATCAGAGAATTGATGGAGCGGGAGGCCACGATAATGAACAGGGCCACGGGCCGCACGAGCAGAGAGTTCGGGGTCGTATTCCGGGCGGCGCAAAAGGCGATGGGCGCCGCCAAGACAATGGCCAGCAGGGTGCCCAGGGTGGCGATATTGATGGTATCCCACAGCGGCTTCCAGAGTTTCGCCAGGTACGACCAGTCCGGCGGCGCCATGCGCGAGGCCAGGTCCGCGGCTTGCTGAGGCGCGTCCAGAACGAACATCCAGATGGTTTTTTCGGAAATAAACCGCCAGCAGACCAGGAAGGCGACGGCAGCCCCCAGCCAGCCGGCCTGGACCGCCAGCTGATTCCGCAGGCTTCGGCGCCGCCACGACCGTTTACCGTCTTTCGTGATCACCGCCATTACTGCACCCGTTTTCGAATCAGGCCGGAGGTGTATTCCACGGCCAGAACGATGCCGATGATGATCAACAGAATGGCGGCCGCCGAATCGAATTCATACCGGTCGAAGGCGGTGTTGAGGGTGGCCCCGATGCCGCCGCCGCCGACGATGCCCACCACCGCCGATTCCCGGAAATTGATGTCCAGGCGATAGAGTCCGAGGCCGACCATCCGAGGCATCACCTGGGGCTGCACCCCGTAATTGATCCACTGAAACCAGCCCGCCCCGGTGGCGCGAACCGCCTCGGCCTGCACCGGGTCCATATCTTCGATATCCTCGGCCAGCAGTTTCCCGTAAAAACCGATAGTGGCCAGAGACAGGGTGACGAACCCGGCAAAAGGGCCGAACCCGAACAGCTTCACAAAAAAGATCGCCAGAATGACCTCCTGAAAACTTCGGAAAACGGAAAGCAGGGCCCGGCAGAACAGATAGACCGGCGGCGGGGCGATATTTCGGGCCGCGCCGAGGCCCACCGGGATGGACAAGGCAATGCCCGCCATGGTGGAGGTCAGGGCCATCCAGATGCTTTCCAGAATGCCTTCGCCGATTTCGTTCCAGCGGCTGGTCATGTCGGGCGGAAAAAAAGCGGAAATAAACTGCCGACCCCTGGGAAGGCCCTCCCAGGCGCGCAGCCAGTCGATCTCCAGGGTACCCGCCGCCGCCGCCAGGTAGGCGCCGAGACCGATTCCCAGGCCCCAGCGCAGACGGGCGTCGGCAATGAAGGGGGCCTTTCGCCAGGAAACACCTCCCGAAGAGGACGGGGACGCTGTCGATGTAGCCATAATCATCTTCTCATATCATGCCGGCCAGGCGTTCTTTTTCAGGGTGCGGACCCGCGTCTTCGTCGTCTCCTTCGTTTTCACCGGCATCGCCCCCTCCCGTTTTTTCCCCGCCGATTGTGGTTTCCCAGTCCTCTTCGCCGTAGATTTCGGTGAGAACCTTCGGCGTCAGCCGGTCGGGCAGGCCGTCATAGACGATCTCCCCCATCCGCAGGCCCACCACCCGTTCGGCGAATATCCGCGCCAGCTGGACATCGTGGATATTGATGATTGCGCTCAGACCGCGCTCTTTACAGAGCTCGCAGATAAGCCGCATGATCTGCCGCGAGGTTTTGGGGTCCAGGGAGGCGGTGGGTTCATCCACCAGCAGCAGCAGCGGATTCTGAATCAGCGCCCTGCAGATGCCGACCCGCTGTCGCTGCCCGCCCGAGAGTTCATCGGCCCGCTTGTCCACCATAGGGTCCAGGTCCACCCGCTCCAGCAGTCGAAAGGCCTCCGCGATATCGGGCCGGGGGAATTTTCGAAACAAACTCCGCCAGAACCCCACATATCCGAGACGGCCGGAAAGCACGTTTTCCATGACCGTCAGCCGCTCCACCAGGGCGTATTCCTGAAAGATCATGCCGATGTTTCGGCGGGCCCGGCGCAGCCCCTTGCGGTGAAGGGCGTTCAGTTCGATGTCGTTGAGAAAAACGGTTCCCGAGGTCGGTTCCACCAGCCGATTGATGCACCGGATCAGGGTGGACTTGCCGGCCCCGGACGGGCCGATCAGGGCCATCACCTGGCCGTCGGGAACCTCCAGATCGATCTCCCGCAGGGCCAGATCGCCGGTTCTGTAGCGTTTGGTCAGCCCCGACATCTTCAGCATGGAAAAACTCCTTGGTTAAAAAGAAAAAGCGGACCGCTGCCGGGCGCGGCGAGCGGTCCGAACGGGATACCGGATGTCGACCCGTTACTTGCAATCGTAGCGGACATCATTGGCGGCGTCGATCTTGCGAATGACCGCCCAGTCGTGTTCATAGGAGATGGAGATGAACCGGCCTTCATCCTTGAACTCCTTTTGCAGGTCCGAACCTCCCCAGGGAAAGGTGAAAAACGCCTGTCGAATCTTGGCCGCGACTGTCGGATCCAGGTTGTGGGCATGCCCGTACCCGGTGGTGGGGAAGGTCTGAGATTTGTAAATGGACCGGATTTGGGCCGGATCCACCACCCCGCGGGAAATCATCCGCTTGAGCACCGAGTTGGCCACCGCGGCGGCCTGGTAATCTTTGTTCGCCACCCCCATAACGGAGTTGTCGTGCTTTCCGGAAAAGGTGGTTTTGAAATCCTGGTCTGCAATCAGGCCGAAGTCGGCCTTGAGAATGGCGGAGGGGGCCTTGAACCCGGAGTTGGAGGTCGGGGAAGTGAAGGCCAGGGCCTTGCCCTTGAGGTCCTCGGGGGATTGGATGGGGCTGTCGGCCGGTACGATGATTTCCATCTCATACCCGTAGGAGCCGTCCGGGGCGGCCATCATGGCGAAGGGAACGAACCCGGCGCAGTTGACCGCCACCGGATTGCCGCCGGTATTGACCCCGGCCACGTGCAGCCGACCGGAGCGCATGGCCTCGTACTGGGCCGCGTAGCTCTGTACCGGAAAGAAAACCACCTTTTTTCCGGTTACATCGGCCATGTGCTTGATGAAACCGTCCCAGACCTTCTGGTATACGGCCGGATCCTCCACCGGGGTGTAGGAGAAGATGATCGTATCGGGGTCCACCCATTCGGAAGCATCGACGGGAAGGTCGGCCACCAGATCGCGGTCCCGGTCGCAGTAAGCCGCGTCCAATGTACCCCGGTGGCAGGTTTCGGCCCAAAGCGGGCCGGCCCCGATCGCCAGAACGGCGGCAAGCATAATCCATACGGCGGTGAAATAAAATTGCAATGGTCGGTGTTTCATAATCTTCCTCCAAAATGATTTAGGTTGAGAATTGTCTTGCCTATCAAAACCCCAGCCGCCTATAAAAAAGAAGGGCAGGATAGGGAAGATGGGAGCATTCAGGCTCCCGGCGGCGAACACAGAAAACGGCTCCCTCACAGGTGTATTCATTATCGAGGAAATGTTTGGAAAGGATTAGAACTTGGTTAGTTCTCCGTTAGGCGTTGTTGATTTCCCGATCTCGGCCCGGGGCCTCCCGCAAATACCGATTCAGGCTGAGTCATTCAGTTCGATTTAATCCCGATCTAATATTTTTCTAATATCCAAAAAACAAAACTCTGCTTTTATGGGGTCCCTGTTTTGACGCCCGAGAGCGAAACCCGTGAAAGGAGGTGATGCCGAATACCAATGGATGCGCCGCTGTTTCAGGTGGTATGATTCTAATTTGACCGGTATTTGAAACAAAGGAGTGACGGAAAATGGACAATGAAATCAGAAAAAAGCAAGCAAGAAATTTCCTTAATCTGGTATTGGCTTTTATAGTCGGCCTGGCCCTGATCGGCCCTGCGGCGAATGCAGAAGATAAACGGGAGGATCACCCGGGAAGGCCGCACTGGAAGGGAAAAAAGGAGAAGGTTCAGCTCGGCCCCCGGCCCTATTACCTGGTCGAGGATATGGAGGAGAGCCCCCTCAAGCGGAAGCTGGAGCGATGTTCGGAAGGCCCCTTTCAAAAGACCGATTTTTCCATCGGTCACCGGGGGGCCGCCCTTCAGTTTCCCGAGCATACCAAAGAGTCTTATGAGGCGGCTGCTCGCATGGGCGCCGGCATTCTCGAGTGTGATGTCACCTTCACCAAGGACCTGGAGCTGGTCTGCCGCCACTCCCAGTGCGATCTGCATACCACCACGAACATTCTGCTCACGGACCTGGCGGAAAAATGCTCCGAACCTTTTTCCCCGGCGCAATTCGATGCGGAAGGGACCCTCATCAAGCCGGCTTCGGCCAAATGCTGCACCAGCGACATCACGTTGGAAGAATTCACATCCCTCTGCGGTAAAATGGACGCCTCTGATCCGCGCGCCACAACGGTTGCGGCATACCTGGGCGGCACCGCCGACTGGCGCACCGACCTGTACGCCACCTGCGGCACGGTGATGACCCATGCGGAGAGCATTGAACTGTTCAAAGAGTTGGGGGTAAAGATGACTCCTGAATTGAAAAGCCCCGGTGTGGCAATGCCTTTTGAATATAACGGGAAGGAATATACGCAAGAGGCATATGCTCAGCAGATGATCGATGAATATATAGACGCCCGCGTGCCGCCCTGGAAAGTGTTCGCCCAGTCGTTCAATCTCGACGACGTACTTTACTGGATTGCCCATACCCCGTGGTACGGCAATCGTGCGGTGTATCTGGATGGTCGGTACGCCGATTCAGGCTTTGACCATACAGATCCCGAAACCTGGTCGCCCACCATGAAGGAACTGGCCGACCAAGGGGTCACTATCATCGCGCCGCCCATATGGATGCTCCTGAAAGTCGACAACGGGGAAATCCTGCCCTCCGTTTATGCCGAGTACGCCAAAGCCGCCGGTCTCGATATCATCACCTGGACCCTGGAACGTTCCGGACCGCTGGCATCCGGCGGCGGATGGTATTACCAGACCGTTTCGGATGGGATCGACAACGATGGAGACATGTATGAAGTACTCGATGTATTGGTCAAAGACGTGGGGATCCTCGGAATTTTCTCCGACTGGCCCGCCACGGTCAGCTTTTACGCCAATTGCATGGGGTTGAATTGACCTAACCGATCCGGTTCTCAAAGGGGCGCCTTCACTCCTCGGACGGCGCCCTCCTCCGCGCTCGAAAATAGAAAACCCCGGCCGGTTCTCAGTCGGACCCTTTTTTGCCAGCCGTTTTCGACGGCGCCTTTTCCTGCTGAGATCTTCGACTCTGCCACCCGAGATATAGAGGGAGCAGCCGTATGCGCCATAATTTCCACCCCGAATGGGTCTTACCCGTTCCTGGAGGGCCAAAAATATGATGGCGCCCCCCCGTGCGGTCTTATCTCCAGTTCCCGGACGGTTCAGCCAAGCCATATTGCTGTAAAACATGAAGCTTTGCGAGGCCCCGCCCCGACCATGGGGCGGGGCGGGCGCAGCGATCAGAACGACATGATCCGCACGTCATCCTCAAGCAAGCGCCCCGCCATCTCTGGCGGCTTGGCCGTGCCTACGCCGTCGATCAGCGCGTCCGCGCTTAGGCCCTTGTTGGGCAGGTAGATCGCACACACCTCCACTGTGCCGCCTTCGGCCATGATCTTCTGCATCAAGCCCTGCGGGCTCATGCCTGGCTCCTGGGGCGCGGTCGCGCTGTCCGGCGCATCCTTGAGCGCGAGATCGCCGCCGGGGCCGCACAGCAGAATATAAACCGATGCGCCCTGCTGCAGCGCCTGCATGCTGAGAACCATGCTCATCAGCTGGATCTGCGGTTCGGGCGTTCCGACGATGGCGACGAGCTTCTTGCCATCTTGCGCCATGGCCTGTCCGGCGAAAGCGATGGCAAATGCCACCACAAGTGTTGCAAGCAGTTTTTTCATGATCTGTGTCCTTTCGTTTGTTTTCAGTTCGCTCACATGACGCCGCCGAGAATAGCGACGCCGCTCATAAAGGCCACGCTCGGTGGAGTTTCGTTTTTACAAAAAGCAAGTTCCTAAAAGCGGGCGGGGAATCATGGCATGCTCCTTTCCTTACTTTTCGTAACGCACTGTATTTACCGATCGGTAAAGGTACAGCATCCCCCCATGGCGCCATCCCCGTGAAGATTGGATCGTTCAATTGATTTACCGACGTAAAAGAAATTAGATCCTCCATTACAAAAATACAACCCTCCCCCCTCTCCCCTATAATACTGATGGGTGTACGCCGGTCCGCCGGGTTGCCGATTGGGCTCATCCATTCTCATGCCTTCACAATTTTTAATACAGAATTAATGAAATGCTAACATTTTTCTAACATGGCTTTCTTAAGATTGAAGAAACAGAGAGAAAATTTTTTAATTCGAACCAAGGTTTTCCCGTCGACTTTTCTTATAAAAAGGACGGAAAACCGGAAAGGAAACAGAACAATGAAACAACCCCTGAAAATCAGTATCGCTTTGTTCGCTATCGTCATTCTCGGGGCCGGCCTCGCAAATGCGGCGGATCAGATCCGGATCGTCGGTTCCAGCACCGTTTACCCCTTCAGCAGCTATGTGGCGGAGGAATTCGGCAAGACCACCCGGTTTCAAACACCGGTGGTGGAATCCACCGGTTCGGGCGGCGGGCACAAACTCTTCGGCGCCGGGGTGGGACCGGATACGCCGGAACTGACCAATTCCTCTCGACCAATGAAAAGCAGCGAATTCAAACGGGCCCGGGAGAACGGCGTCGAAAAGATCACCGAAGCGGTGATCGGCTACGACGGCATCGCCATCGCCCAGAACACAGACAATGATCCCATCGATTTCACCCTCGAAGAGATCACCCTGGCGGTGGCCCAGGAGGTGCCCGATCCCAAGGGAAGCGGAAATCTGGTGAAGAATCCCTACAAGTACTGGAACGACATCGCCGATCGGCTGCCGAAACGGGAGATCAAAATCTACGGACCGCCCACCACTTCCGGCACCCGGGACGCGTTTGAAGAGTTGGCCATGGAAGCGGCCACCCAAAAAATGGAAGGATACAACGGGAAATATTCTAAAATACGCCAGGACGGCGCCTGGATCGACGCCGGCGAAAACGACAATCTGATCGTCCAGAAACTCTCCAAAGACAAAGAGGCTTTCGGCATCTTCGGCTTCAGCTTTCTGGATGAAAACCGCG
>JAABSQ010000140.1 GCA_011390315.1 Desulfobacteraceae bacterium | reverse complement strand
ATTGAGTGCCTCCGAGGACCGAATTGATATAAGGGATTACCTTGCCGATGTCCTCGTTCAAGCGGGCCTTGCAATGCACCGACTCGAAGTTGGGATTGCACTCTGGCCGAAAGATATCCTTTTCATAGCCGGAAAGCAACATTATTTTCTCCAATCTATGATTGAATCCAGGATTTGATTTCCGCTTTACCGGGGATCTTGCCCACCGATTTGACTTCACCGTCCACCACCACTGCCGGGGTTCCGAACACACCGTATTCTGAGATTTTCATGGCGTCTGTGATTTTTTCCACATTCGCGGAAACACCCGATTCCGCCAGGACCTCCTTGATTGCCGCTTCCGCCTGTTGGCATTTCGGGCACCCGGGGCCCAGTACCTTGATATCCTTTCCGGCCAGCACTTTCACATCCTGGCTATTTTTTTCAGTCATTATTATTCTCCTCTCCCTTTTGAGGATTTGTGTTGTGTTGCCTTTTCCGGTTTCGGCCGGTCCGATTCAGAGTGTCGGCCCCCCGAATCCATCGGATTTCGGCTTAAGAAAAGAAATATCCGAAAACCAACCCGCTGATCGTGGACATGATCACCACCAAACATACGAAAGCGGCCGTCTTTTTGGTGCCCAGCACACTTCGGATCACCAGCATGTTGGGCAGGCTCAACGCCGGTCCGGCCAGAAGCAGGGCCAGGGCCGGGCCTTTCCCCATGCCGGCGCCGATGAGCCCCTGAAGAATGGGAATTTCCGTTAAGGTGGCGAAATACATGAACGCCCCCACAACCGAAGCGAACAGGTTGGCCCAGAGCGAGTTGCCGCCCACCAGGCCGCTCACCCATCGGGAGGGGATCAGCCCCTCGGCTCCGGGCCGGCCCAGCAGCAGCCCGGCCACCAGCACACCGGCCAGCAGCAGCGGCAGAATCTGTTTGGCGAAATCCCAGCTCGACGTAAACCAGGTCTCCGCTTCTCCCCGGGTAGTGGTCAGGAGCACAACAAAGGCGATGATTCCCGCGGAAAAGGCCACCAGAGGCGCGTGGGGCAGGGCTATGGCCAGGACCAGGACCACGGCCGCCGCGACCACCACTTTATATATTTTGACGCCCATCCATCGAATCATCAAAAACCCGAGCGCCAGGGCGAACCCGCCGGTGAGGATCCATTTAACGGAATAGACCGCATTCCAGAAGCCGCCCGCATCCTCCGGTTTGGACCAGGTGGCCGAAACCAGCAGGCCGACCATGACCCCGAAAAAAAGCGCGTTCTGGCCCAGGCTGCGTTCGGACTCCGGCTCGGGCATGTGGATGGCGGCCGCGGCTTTGGCCTCCTCTTCCTTTCGATACATCAGGTGCATGATCAACCCGATGACGATGCTGAAGAGGATGGCGCCCACGGCGCGGCCCATACCGAGTTCCGGCCCCAGAATGCGGGCCGTCAGGATAATGGCCAGCACGTTGATGGCCGGCCCGCTGTACAGAAAAGCCACCGCCGGCCCCAGCCCGGCCCCCCGCTTCCAGATACCTGCAAACAGCGGCAGAACCGTACAGGAGCAGACCGCCAGGATGGAGCCGGATACGCTGGCCACGCCGTAAGAGAGCACCTTGTGGGCGCCGGCGCCCAAGTATTTCATCACGGCGGCCTGGCTGACGAATACCGAAATGGCCCCGGCGATGAAAAAGGCGGGTACCAGGCACAATAATACATGCTCCTGCGCATACCACTTGGCCAGGGCCAGCGATTCAATGATACCCTGAGTGAATCGGCGGCTGTCGATGGGTAGAAAGAAAAAGAGTAAAAAGATGCCGACGACCAGGGCCATCGGCTTCCAGATTTCCGACCAGTCGACCTGGCTTTGTTCGGTCTGTTCGTCCGTATCGTCGTATGGCGCGTTTTGGTTTTCCGCGGATACCGCTTGGCTCATTGGTTCCTCCTGTGTATCGCCTGTCCTGTGTATCGCCTATGCATGGCGATTTAGTGATTTATTTGGATTGAAAAATCAATTCTTGTTCAGAATTTTAAAACGATCGAGCGCTTCCGCCCGGCTGGTAACCGCTGCCACGTCTTTCTCTTCTTCGAGCCAATGACGAAGATTGCCCAGCATGTTGGCCGCATAGGGGCTTTCGGAACCGTCGGCCAGGCGGTAGTTGACCCATAGGCCGTCTTTGGAAAAGGTGATCAGCCCGGCGTTTTCCAGAATGCGCAGGTGTTTGCTTGCGGTCGATTGGGCCAGCCCCAGGGCCTCCTTGATTTCACACACGCATAATTCCCGCCGCTGAAGCAGTTTGACGATCTTGACCCGGTTGGGGTCGGACAACGCTTTCATGACTTTGATGAATTCTTTCATGGTTCCTCCATATCGATATGTCGGAATATATGGTTTTGGAGCGATGATGTCAATAATAAATTCCGGGAATAGCCAAAGTGTTTCGGATCATACGAGCGGGGCGGCATTTCAGGCTTGCAAGCACCAAAAAAAGAAGACCCTTCACCGCCAATGGCTGTCAAAGCCGCACTACGGGGAGTGCAGGTATGTATCGGGCGCGCTGAAAACCTGCCTTTTCCAAGGCATGGGTTCGACGGCGTGCTCATGGCGCTGACATTGTGCTTTCTCGAAAATCCGGAAAAGGCCTTTCAGGAATGCGCCCGCGTCTTGCGGGAAAACGCCAAACTGGTTCTCGGAACCATACCGGCCGACAGTCCTTGAGGAAGGGCCTATATCCGGAAAGGCGCCGAGGGCCATCCCGTGTATGCTCATGCACGGTTTCACACCATAGCGGAAACCGTACACCTGGTTGAAAGGTCGGGCTTTGAGCTTCGGCGCAGTTGCAGCGGACTTTTTGGAAGGCCCGACAATCCGTCCGCCGGATGCTCAAGGGTAGAAACCGGTATTTTCTCGGAAGCGGGATTTGTGGGGCTGCTTTTCGAGGCTCATCCTGGCGGCGTTTGAATCGACCACGCGCCTCAATGCCGGTTGATCGGCACCCGGCCGGGGTCACCCGTGAACGGCAGGATCAGAAGCTGCGGCAGGGAAAGCTTTCGCTGATCCCGGAATTGGGATAGGCCGATCACCATGTCCGTGTGCCCCTTGGCGGGCTGGTCTTTGTAAGTGCCGAACAGCCGGTCCCACCACGGCAGGTTGAAACCGTAATTGCTGTTGGTTTCTCGGATGATCACCGAATGATGGACTCGGTGCATGTCCGGCGTAACCACGATCAGTCGGAGTATCCGGTCGACGCTTTCCGATATGTGAATGTTGCTGTGGTTGAACATGGAGGTGGCGTTCAAGGCCACCTCGAAAATCAAGACGGCCAGCACCGGCATACCGAACACGGCTACGGCGGCCAACTTGATCGCCATGGATACGGCGATTTCGATAGGGTGGAATCGCAGACCGGTGGTCATATCAAAATCCAGATCCGCGTGATGCATCATATGCAGCCGCCAGAGCACCGGAATGGCGTGATGCAGGACATGCTGGATATAGACCGTCAGATCCAGTATGACGACGCCGAGGATGACCTTCGACCAATAGGGCATGGCCAATTGGTTGAACAGCCCCCAATTCTGCTCGGAGGCGAACACAGCCAGTCCAATGGGTAAAATCGGATAAACCAACGTCACGGTCAACGGGTTCAAAGCGACGATGGTCAAATTGGCGAACCACCGCCGGACTTTGGATGTTGACAGTCTCCTTCGGGGGAAGAAGACCTCGGCTGTCGCCAGAAGGACGAAAACCCCGAGGAAAGCGCCCAGGCGGATGAGCATTTCAGTTTCCATCCAGAACATTTTCCATCACTTTCACCTCGAAACGGCTGTCATTTAAGCGGTTTTTAACTCCTTTTACATCATTCTCAAATGCCGGTCGATCGCCGATTCGAGCGCTTCTTCGCTGATCATGCAGCCTTGAATGACAAGCTCATCGGCCAGCATCAGAGCCGGAGCGGCGGGCAAACCGGATGCAAGGTACTCCGCCGTGCGATAGTATTCTCTCGGCTTGGACATCGTTTCGATCTCCAATTCATATTTTTCTTCCAACCCGGGAAGCATTTCCATGAAGCTTGCTCAGGTTTTCCCCATCGGTTCGTTAAGAAAAACGCGCAACTTAATCATTCGGTTTCTCCAATCGAAGGCATTACGATTTTTTAAAAAGGCGGTTCAACATTCCCTTTTTCAGCGGCTCGGGATCGGGCAGCCCTAAATGACGGCAGATGCAGGCCTCCACTTCGTGATCGGACACATCGGCGCCCTCCACAACAATTTCGTCGCCCACCATAACCGCCGGGGCCACCGGCAGGTCCTGCTCGAAATAGGCATCTGTCTGATAGTCGGCCGGAGGTTTTGAGATGACATCGATCGCGATTGAATATTTTTCGCCCAACCTGGGCATCAATTGTTTGAAATGCTTTCAGGGTTTGCCATTGGGCTCATTGAGAAAAAAGCGAACTTTGAGCATGATTTTCTCCTTTACTCGTGATGAAATAAAAGTTTACGGCATTGGATGTCTGTCATCGGGTCCAGGTTGTTTCACCCTGACCATGTGGCTCAGGAATGGATCGGGCGGCAAAAAATCCACCAGCCGCAGATCGGTGCGCTCTTTTCCCTGAGTATCCAGAAAAACGATGGTGGGCACTCCCTTGACCTCGTATTCCCTCAGGAGTCGCTCGTGCAGGGGATCACCGCCTCGGGTCACATCGACCTTGATCATGGTGAAATCGTTTTCCGCCTGCCGGACCACCTCGGGATGATGGAAAGTCACCTCCTCGATTTCCCGGCAGGGCGTGCACCAGTCGGCATAGAAATCGATGATGACCGGTTTTTCCTGCGCTTTTGACTCCTTGAGGAGCTGATCTGAATAATCCTGCCAGTCGATGCCCGGTCCCTTCATGGCCCAGGCGGTGATCCAGAAGGTCGCAAGGACCAGGCAGGCCGTGCCCGTGATGGCTTTCAGCCACGGAAAGGCCCTCGACTTCGCCTGGTTCTTATCGATCCATCCGAGGTGCAGCCCGGCGGCCAGAGCGACCGCGGCCGGCAGGCCGATCTTAAGAATATCGGGAAGAATCGGCCGGATGAAATAAACGGCCATTCCCACCAGAACCCAGCCCATCAGGTTTCGGACCCAGTTCATCCAGCCGCCGGCGCGGGGCAGACGTTGCAACTGGCCGGAAAAGAGCGCCAGTACGAAAAGGGGAAGTCCCAGTCCCAGGCTGAGGGTGAAAAAAATCAGGAAACCGAACCAGGGATCGCCCATGCCGGCCACCCAGGTGAGCAGCCCCAGCACGAAGGGTCCGATGCACGGGCGGCTACGATCCCCAGGGTGATCCCCATGAAGAGGCTGCCGAAATAGCCGGTGTAGGACTTGCCCGCCATTCGGTTCAAGGCGCCGGGCAGGCGAAATTCCCAGAAACCGAAAAGGCTGGTGGCGAACAGAATCAGAACACCCGCCACAGCCGCCAGCACTATGGGGTTTTGCAGCATGGCCCCCATCAGACCGCCGGTGAGCGCGGCCGCAACCCCCAAGGTCGAATTGGTCAGGGCAAGCCCCAACAGGTAGCAGAGCCCATGGGCGACCAGCCGGACCTGTCCGGGCTTTTCCCGGCCTGCGCGCCCGCCGAAAAAGGAGACGGTAATGGGAATCATCGGGTATACACAGGGCGTCAGGTTCAGGGCCAGTCCTCCCGCGAAAATGCCCAGAAGCGTCCAGAGCATGGCCCAGCCTTGAAGGGACCGGCTGTCCGCCGGACCGGCGGCGATTTCGTTCGATTCAGTCAGTCCCGCAGGACTGCTTTGGACGGGAAGCCCCTGTTCCTGCCATTTCGGAAAACCGTACGGATCACGATAAACGTTCTTGTAACCAAGGGATACGGCCACACGGGCCGCCGAGTCGCTGCGGACTCATGTCAGCCCCGCTCAGAAAAAGACGAGCAGGCGCTCTTTGTCCGGCCCCAGAAAGTCCTCGAGTTCCCCGGCCTTGCGCCATCGCGCCCACCGGGTGGGCTCCATGGAAAAATTGAGCGCTCCCTCGATGGTTCCGGTGCGGTATTCCCATTCCTGGCGCGTGTCGATCAGCATCATATCCGAAGCATCCTCGCGATACCGGTCGGCGAGTTCTTCGGTGGTGAGGATGCGATAACCGCCGGCCTCGGCCTCGGCCGTCACGTCATCCCAGTCGGCCTGATGAGGGGCGGCGGGGCGCTGAACAAACCAGACGGTGAGGATGGTGATCAATACACCCGTCAAAGCCAGAATAAAAGATGTCTTTGTTTTCATATTTAATCGATATTCTCCCGTTATGGTTTTCGGATAAATTTTGGCGATCTGCCGTTTCCCATAGGGGATCGTCTCCAAGATCATTTACGATTGAATTGCTCTCCCTCTCTTTCCAGCTTTGAAATCAGAAATCTCACCCCCCTGCGGGACAGACCGAGTTTGTCGGCCAGCGCGTCGTCATCCATAGGGCCATACGATTTCAAAAGCGTCCGAACCTCGGCTTCCAGCTCCTCCAGCCAGTCTTCGAACAACACCAGCAGCTCCGGATCGGCAATCGCCATAAGTTGCTCCGACTGAGCCACCTTGTCCACCAGGCTCCGGCACATCTGCGTTGGGTCGACACCTTCGCCCATGCACTCGGCCAGTCACAAATGCACCAGGCCGGAGACCTTGTCGCCTTCGGAACGTCCGATGAGGTTCATCAGAAAACGCTCGCGCGCATCTTCATCCAGGTCCGCCAGGAGTCTTTCCAGGATGGGGGTGATTTCCGACAATGCATCTTCCGGGGCCATGCGGGATATGATTGAAAAAAGTGTATTCATGGGGGTTGGTTTGCCTCAGTTGTGCTAAAAGGTCTTTCGTGCGAACAAAAGATCCGCCGCCACTTCGCTTAAGGTTCTGAGAACATCCAGGACTCTGGAATCCGCCAATTCATAATAGATAAACGGCCCCTTTCTTTCCACCTTGACCAGCAGCGAGCGCTTCAACTCCTTCAAGTGGTGCGACACCAGCGGTTGAGACAAATCCAGCGCTTCGACAATGGCGGAAACCGATTTTCGGCCGTCGCTGATGAGCAGCAGGATTCTCAACCGGTTGCCGTCTGAAAGACTTTTCGCCAGAAAGGCCGCGCTTTGAAGACGATCATCGGTCAACTCGCACCTTGCCGTAAATCCATCGCTGCGGATCGCATTGTCGAGGCCCGCCTCATCATTGGGCGGGTTGCTTTGCGTTTTGTTCATGACCGTAAAGCTCGTTTTCAGACCTGTATTCTTTTCCTGTGCGCACCATCGTCTAAGTTTCTATGCTTCAATTTTCATAATCAACATATATATAACCGTTTATATGTTAATATGGATACTGTCAATAAATATCTCCACCAGGGAAATCGAATTCGACACCCTCGCCGGGTCCTCTTGACCAAATCTGGTATTGCAAAACCTGAACCCTTGCATATGCCAGGCGATTCAACCTTTCGGATCCGGTGATTACAATGCAGTATTTGGGGATCGAGGACCGGAGTTGACCGGGGTGTTTACTTGTAACGGCCTGCAATCATCCGAGCCCCGGCTTGAAATCATCGCTCATTACAGGCCAGAATTAGGTAGTGGTCCAGATTAGACGCCTTGTATTTTGACTTTGCACTTAAGCAACTCTTCCATGCTCCAAACGTGATCCGTCAGACCGCCGGCCATGAACGGGGTGG
>JAABSQ010000139.1 GCA_011390315.1 Desulfobacteraceae bacterium | reverse complement strand
TGAACGCGGTGTATCGGAAGTTTTTTCCGAAAGATTTGCCGGCGCGGAATTGCGTGGCGGTGGCGGGAATTGATGATGGGTTGGATGTGGAGATCGAAGTGATCGCGGGGGTGGAGTAAGGGAGGCGGGCGGCGGCGTTCAAACACTATATACAATTCGGAAATCAAGGCATCCAAGTGCTCTACAAATTTGACGGAAAACAGCCTACGGTCGGAAAAAACTCATATATCATCGATATTGCAAGAGTTATCGGCGATGTGGTCATTGGCGACCACTGCTATATTGATCACGGGGCGATTCTCTGAGGCGACTACGGCAGAATAGAAATCGGGCGTGGATCTGCCGTTGAAGAAGGGGCCATCCTCCATGCGCCGCCTGATGATATAAACAAGATCAGGAGCATGGTTACAATCGGTCATGGCGCGATTGTGCATGGAAAACGAATCGGCGATCAGGCCGTGATTGGCATGGGGGGCCGTGGTCAGTATTTTGGAATGCGGCCTTAAGATATGGTGCATGGGATCTCAGACGCATCTTGAGATCAGACATTGAGACCATGGGGGGCTGTCAAGCCAATATCCAGAATTTTATGGCTTGTTTTCATCCTTACAATTTCCATAACCTCTCTGTCATTCGCAGAGAATTACCGAATTTTTGAAAAACACGGATGCTTTAAAAAGTATCGAGATGGCGTGATTTATGATACCTGCACCGGGTTAGAGTGGCATTCTGGACCCGACCGGGCGATGAGTTGGGAAGAGGCAAGAGATTGGGTGGAAAACCTGGAGGCCGAGAGATGGCGGATGCCCACAGAAGAAGAACTTGACACCTTGCACCGAATTGGCGATGGAGCGAGGCAAATTGCTCCGGTTTTTGACAATTCTGGATACTGGATATGGGCAGGTTCCACTCCGGATGCCGCATCCAAATGGTTGTTCAGATTCAGCTATGGCGGCGAAGGATGGAGCGGGCGTCCGCATCCAGACGGCGGCCGGGCATTGGCCGTTCGCAAACGATAATTGATGCGACCTGATGCCGAAGATGCGAGGCAATTCAAATATAATAGTTAGATTGCGTCGGATTTCAATCGGTTTCATCGTCCCGATGGACGGTATCCGGTGAAAACGCTGGATGGCAAACAGCGATATATTCGGCCCCACCCTCATGAGGAGTGCTGTACCTCACCCATTCTCCCGCCTTGGTAATGACCGCCTGGCCAGCGTGGACTTCAATCTTCCCGCTCTGAGTCTCCACCACAAGCGTGCCCTTCAAAACGACGGTGTACTCTCCGAAATCAGGCCGTTGTCCAGGTTCGATCCAGCCACTGGGACTGGTCATTTTTGCCACGCTCAAAGAAGACGTTGCAGAGCTAACCAGTCCAATAAATTCTTCAATTGTTTTCGGCTTATTCCCCGCCGATTCAATGACCGTTGGTTTTTGGATTTTCTGAGCCATCTGGGTTTCTCCGTTGTTTTTTTAAGTGATCGCACATGCCGTTGTCTTCCATGGTGGAGCAGCTCAAAGCGCTCCCAAGACGTGCTTTTGATAGCCTTTGTATATCCAATACACCACACCTATGGTAAAACCCAAAGATGTCAAAATGCTCACTGCGAAGACAGCGCCTCTATATTCGGCCCCAAAGACGGCCAAAAACAGCATCCCGTAGACGTAGTAGAAAAACAGAAAAAATAGCCGCATAAACGCGGCAAAGCTCACTGGAACAACCACCACCCAGAGAAGGACAACCGCTACAGTTTTTTCCCGACTTGATGTTTTCATCCCTGATCGTCAATCCGCTCCCTGATCCGCTGAATGGTCAGGGGGGCGCATCCTTCATAGTGATTGTTGACGTTGAGGTACACCTCCACGCCGTTGTCTCGGAGATCGCTGGCAACCCGAGCGATGCCGTCCAATTCGGCATCCCTGGGCTCCACGATCCTGTTCCACTGCTTTCCCGTCTTCTCCTCGATATCGGTCCGGTGAGGGCCATGCAATCGAATCACAACCGTTGAATGCTGAATGATCCTGTCTCGCCACTTATCGTAGAGATCCACAACAGAAGGCATCCAGTAGCCTTGAAGAAACACTGGGCAGATGCGATGCTCCAGCAGGAAATCGAAATACTTGGCATTCAAGTGGTTTTGATTCCGGGTTTCGAGACCGCATGGGTATCCGGCTGGAATCTTGGCGATAAAATCGGCGAACTGGGACAGGAACTGCTTCTGCGATGGCATCTTCTGACGATTCAGATATTCGAATTGAAATATCAACGGTCCCAGGATATCATGCAATGGCGACAACGAAGACAGGAAGCTATTGAATAGAACCACTGACAGGTAGTGCGGATTGGGCTCCAGAGGCTTGCTTTTGTCCCGTTGGTAATAATGAGTCAGCGTGATGCTGTTGGAGACCTTCACCGAGAATCGAAAATCATCCGGGACCGAGTCTCGATACTCCCTTACATCAGCTGCATCCGGCATCTTGACGCCCGGTTTGAACAGAGACCAGAACCATTGATCAACTTCGACCGTATTGTACTGTTGGGCATATTCTTTTAGGTAGTTGATGCCTTTGGCCTGGCTGTAGACGTGACCCTGCCATGAAGGGTATTTCCAGCTGCATGTGCCGATTCTGAGTGTTGAGGCATTCATGACTGAATTCCTGTTGGTTTCAGGGGCTGTCCTATTATCAATGGAACTCTAAAATGGATTATATCAGATGATCGCGATTCTGTTCGGTCACCTCCAATAATTGTACATCGGGTCTGCCTTTGATCTCGCTGATAAATCCTTCGCCTTTCAACGCTATGGTGGCAAGCAACTGCTTATCCGAATCCAGGACATCGCGAACTATCTCGCGAAACCGCTTTGAAAACAATTCCATCTTGCCAATCTCGTCGATGACGATCAACCCCACATCTGTGCTCAGCAGGTCCAGCTCGCCGAGAAATTCTTCAAATCCCTTGGTGTCCACGCCATATTTTCCAACCCGATGTGGTCCTTTGATATCCTTGTGGGCTAATACCCGGCGCTGCCCATTGAGCCCACACAACTCGAAACCCACCCTCGACCCTTTGGATCTGATCTCCGATGTATAGAAGCCGACGGTGTTGTCTGGTCCGATCCTATCGATAACACGTTGAATCAGAGTGGTTTTGCCCACACCGGGTTTGCCGGTAATCAGCGTTTTGTCGCATTTCAATCTAATATGCTCACCACAACAGGCGTGTGTTGCCGATATGGACCCTTTTTAAACCGGCGTCTTTGGCAGCTTGTAAGCACTCCTGGGCCTGTTTGCGGGAGGTGCAGGGCAAATCGGTCATCTTGTATTCGGGATGGAACGCAAGGAGACTGTAGGGAATATTCGGGTTCAAAGAAGCAATAAATCGGGCTATTCGGCCGATCTCCTGAGCATCGATATAGCCTGGGACCAACGTTGTTCCGGCAATCAGAAATGGTGGATCAGGTCTCGATGGCATCAATTCTGAGAGCGATCTGAAGTTGTCGATTGTCTGCTTGTTGGTTACGCCAGTCAGCGCAATATGGAGAGTCTCATCCCATGCCTTGAGATCAAATTTGATGCAGCCGCCGCTGATAAGCGCAGAATCGGCGAGGCCCTTGAGCATCGCTTTTGACATGGCCCCGTTTGTTTCCCAACAGATTCGGAGGATACGGCCTTTGTTGTTACCCCGCATCATCTGGGAGGCATTTAAGAGATACGGCAGTTGAGGAGAAGGGTCTCCGCCGAAATAGCACACACAGGATGTGGTGGTGTTGACGGCTTGAACCAGATTTTCAACCGATTCATATTCGTCGCCAAATGTGCGATATCGAAAATGCCAGTTCTGGCAGTAGAGGCAATGGAATGTGCAGGCATGAGGAAAGACAGCGAGGTTCTGATATTCGTATTCCGGGCCTTCTGAGTACGAATAGGCGGGATACCCGCAGTCTGTTCCGGCGGGACAAACCCAATCCCCTACGCAGTTTGTCGGCAGCGGATCATGATGCCAGGATAGTTTGCCTCTGGAGCTGGAGACGCCTTTGATTTTGCCCCGAACATTCTGACGGAGACCGCAGTATCCCCACTCTCCGTCTCCTATCTGGCATTGGTTTACGCATAGATCGCACAGAAAGCCTTTGAGGTTTTTTGGTGGTTTTCCAGGCAACCCCCATCGTTCTCGAATTTTTGTGTGGGCATCAATGGCAATTTTTATGGCTTCCTCTGGGGCTTGGCGTATACAATCAAGGCACAAACCAAGCACATTCGAAATCTGGGAGGACTCCTTTTCGCATATTTGACAAATACCCATTGGAATTTTTTCCGAATCCAATAAAGATTTTCCTGTTGATATCTGATATCATAGCTTTTTTATAACATGATTCCGACGGGTCGTTGAGATGGTTTCTGATCGCATGATATATCTGACTGTATACATTATCAAATTTGATGTCCTACAGACGAGGGCTTGATGGGGGGCGGCAAAACGTGAAAGATGAGATGATCTGTTATTGTTTCCGGTACACCGTAAAAGACATTGTTCGCGATTATCTGGATCACGGATATTCGACCATCTTAGAGCAACTTAAAAGTGAGAAGATGTTGGGCAACTGCCAGTGCGGGACAAAAAATCCGAAAGGAAAATGATGCATAGGTGATGTCCGCCAGGTGGTGGATTTCGCGATAAAAAAGGGAGGATTGGAATGACACTTCAACTGAGGGGCATCTCGGCGAGTTGATGGCGCTCAATATTGATGATCCGGATTTGGACCTGGAGAAAGCCAAGAATGCAGCCAAAGCCAAAGAAATTTGCAAAAATCCGATGCTGTTGTCATGAAAAAAACGGCAAGACAGGGTCGTTTTATCCCAATTTCGAATGCGGTGGCAGCCAGAAATTTGCCTGGAAAGTTTTCGCCGAGGCAAGAGGTGGCGACCTTACGATTGATCTCAATAACGGGGAGTTTGTGTTCATCTATTTGAAACTGTGACGGCCCGGAAAAATGACAGAGAATCCAGATCAAAACAATCTAAAACCACACGCCTCAAATCGAGACTGGATCGGTTGGCTCAGTGACAGGCTGTCGTTTCCATTTGAAATCGTCAAAATCGATGACGATGACAAGTTTATGATGTTTGGCGGCGATGATTCGGACCCTTTTCGAATCGGGCACAAGATCTATCCGGAAAAATATAAGAGTTGCTACATATAGTAACATTCACACTATCGACACACTATTGTCACAGTATTGTCACAGTGGGTTCTCTGTCAAGAAAAACTATCACCTTGCCCATGGGAGGCCATGGCCCAGGCCAGGGGAATCCGGGCCCCAACCATGGAGATTCGGCCCGTTCTTTCGATCCCACGGTATCCATCGATCTTCTGATTCGCTATCTTTTGACCCTCGACATCCCCAAAAAGCATCTCGCGGAGATCATTTCCTGAATCCGCCGAGAGCAGATTCTACCCCTTCCGGAAAAACAGGAGCAAAGCCATGATGAATAACACGATGTCCTATAAAGGTTATGTCGGGACCGTCAATTTTGACTCCGACGACAGAGTCTTTCATGGCCGCGTCATCGGGATCGCAGATGTCATCGGCTTTGAAGGCGGTACGGTGGATGAACTCGAAGCCGACTTCCAAAACGCCGTTGAGGATTACCTGGAAACATGCCGAGCGGTGCAAGCAAGCCGCTTTCTATCCATGCCGCATCAAAAAAGGATGGCGTCGGTACTCACACCACCGACATCATCACCGTCAACGTAAAAAAACTCACAACGGTGGAAAACAAAACCGTGTGGGTCACCATCTCCGGGGCCATGTTGTATTCGATGGCGATAAGGGCGGTCATAACGCCGGCGGGCATGCTCGATTGGAGGATGCCCGTGGCCCGTTCCGGGCCGGCGAGGCCGAAGGGAAGGATCAGCAGGGCGGCCGCGATGGGCCCTGCGATGAGCCGGAGCCCGCTGGCGATGCAGACGTCCCGCGTGACCCGGAGCCGCCCCGTTGCGGAAAGTTGCACGCCCAGGGTCACCAGCATCACGGGGATCATCGCCTGGGCCATGAGGCCGATGAGCCGGTCCAGGAAGAGCGGAACCGGGGCCTCGGCCACATTGACCAGCACCGCCGGAACGACGGCGATGAGCGCCGGCGTTTTGAACACCGAAAGGAGCGACCGCCACTTGCTCCGCCCCCCGGCCCAGGAGGCCACACCGACGCCCACCGAAAACGTGATGACCGTGAGCCCCAGAAAATAGATGGTGGCGGATTCCAGCCCGATCTCCCCCAGCCGGAAATTGATCAGCGAGAGCCCGAAATTGCCCGTATTGCCGAAGACCGCGATGAGCGCGTAGGCCCCCATCACCTCCCGCGGCCGGTTCAAGGCCCGGCCCAGCAGGAATCCCAGCGCCGCGAGGATCAAATGGACGACGGCGATGTAGACAATCATCCGGACGGCCGTCCCGGCCTGAATCTCCGCGCGGCTGATGATGTTGAACACAAAGGCCGGAATCAGCAGGTAAAAAGCGCACCGGGACAGGGTCTGGACCTGCAGGTTCAGCTTCGGCCCGGCCACGTAGCTGATCAGCACCACGCCGAACACCGGCGAAACCACATCGATGAAAATCGCAAAGAACTGTTGGATCATCATATCGGTCCATCATCCTTCCATGTCTGGTGTCATTTCAACCGCAGCGGGAATGTTGCAGAAACCACTCCGGCACTATAGCCGCTAACCGCCGCAGTGCAAGAAAAATGCGCCCTGCCCATGATCGGGCGGTGAATATAAGGCGCCCCCGGAACGATTATGCACCCTTTGCCCCATTTACAGCTGTTTCCAGACCGGGTATCTTAAACAAAGATACAGTGCATAAAAGCCAACTTGGCAGAAAACAGAGGTGACGCACCCATGAAAAATGTCGTTTATCCAGTCATCATCGCAGGAGGCAGCATGTTTTTAAAAGACACCATCGACAGGATGAGAACGGAAAGAGAACGAGAAGAGCGGCGAAAACGGGCCGGAAAATTTGTGCTGGGCGCCGCCCTTGGCACTGCAGCCGGCGCTGCGGCCGGTCTTCTGTTTGCGCCCCGATCGGGCAAGGAGACCCGGGAACAGATCGCCTCTAAAACCAACGAGGCCCTCGACACGGTTAGAGACAACCTCGATGAAACGCGGCAGATGCTCGCCGGTCAGAAGGAGCGGGTCAGCGATGCCGCCCGCCGGTACGTCGAAGCGGTAAAAGAGATTCCGGAAGCTGCTGAAGAAAAAGAAGGGACGCCGGCATCGGATGAGGACAAAGGAAAAAAGAAGAAATAGACGCAGGAGGGACGCCAGATGAACATCACCATCACCTTGGGAGATCTCGGCTTTTTTATCCTTTTTCTCCTGGTTCTCGGCATCGGCGCTTATCTGGCTGTGACCCTGAAAAACCTGAACGGACTGATCAGGGAGATACAAAAACGCCTGGACGCCAACAGCAAGAACATCGACCAGTCCCTGGCCAACCTGTCGGTCATCACGGAAAATCTCAACGAGGCCAGCTTCGGGGTCAAACGGAGCGTCAACCAGACCGAAGCGGTCATCGACCAGGTGAGCACCAACGTCGGCGACACCCTGATCGCCGTACACAAAACCGCCGACAGCATCTCCACTTACTCCATCATCGTAACGGAGATCGTTAAAACCCTGATGGTTTTTTTTGCA
>JAABSQ010000138.1 GCA_011390315.1 Desulfobacteraceae bacterium | reverse complement strand
CCCGTGGCGGCCGGCCATCTTGTCTCCCACCGAGAGCTTTCGTTTCATGGCCACATAGACCTTGACCATCTTGATCACCCCGGGCGGCAAATCATCCCCTTTTTCGAACCGGCTGACCCGCTGTTCAAAGGTGGAAATACACCGCTCCCGCTGTTCGCGGTACATTTCTAGAAGTTCGTGAACCCGTTCGGTGCGGTCCGGGTCTTCCAGAACAATCCCTTCGAAGAGGTTCACCGGTTCGATCGCTTCGAGCATCTCCCGGGTGATCGGTTCGTCTTTGGGCAGCAGCACCGTCTTCCCTTTTTTGAGGGGCGCCGGCAGGGTCTGCCCCTCTATGTATTCGGTGAGCTGGTCCCGAACCACCTCTTCCATAATCGTCAGCTCATCGTCTTTATCCCGTTCAAAGGCCGCGATCTCCTCGTCCTCGATGGTCCGGGTCCGGTCGTCCTTGACAATCCCCCGGCGGGAGAAGACCTTGGCATCGATGACGGTGCCTTCCACGCCGGGCGGCACCCGCAGGGAGGTATCTTTCACGTCTCCGGCCTTTTCGCCGAAGATGGCCCGCAGCAATTTTTCTTCGGGAGACAGCTGGGTTTCGCCTTTGGGGGTGACCTTGCCCACCAGAATGTCGCTGGATCGGACCTCGGCCCCCAGCCGGACGATGCCGCTTTCATCGAGGTCTTTCAACGCCTCTTCCCCCACATTGGGGATATCCCGGGTGATCTCTTCCTTTCCGAGCTTGGTGTCCCGGGCGACCACCTCGAACTCCTCGATGTGGACCGAGGTGTAGACCCCGTCGCGGACCAGCCGTTCGCTGACCAGAATGGAATCCTCGAAATTATACCCGCCCCAGGGCATGAAGGCCACCGTGACGTTCTTGCCCAGGGCCAGTTCTCCGCGCTCGGTGGCCGGCCCGTCGGCGATGACCTGCCCGGCCTTGACCCGCTGACCTTTTTGCACAATGGGCCGCTGATTGAAACAGGTGTTCTGGTTGGACCGGACGAATTTGGACAGATTGATGGGGTCCACCAGCTTCTGGGAAGCATCGCCCCTGAAATCGTATTTGAGCAGAATGCGGGAGGCCTCCACATCCACCACCTCGGCATCCCGCTTGGCCACCACGGCCACGCCCGAATCCCGGGCCACCACGGCTTCGATGCCGGTGCCCACCAGCGGAGCCCGGCTGATCATCAGCGGCACCGCCTGGCGCTGCATGTTGGAGCCCATCAGGGCCCGGTTGGCATCGTCGTTTTCCAGAAACGGAATCAGGGAGGCGGACACGCTCACCAGCTGATCCGGCGAGATGTCCATCAGTTCGATGCGTTCCTGCTCGACCATTTCAAATTCACCGGTCACCCGCGAGGTCACCCGCGGATTGACATAGTGCTTGTTCTCATCCATCGGGGCGTTGGCCTGGGCGATGGGGTGCTTGGCTTCCTCAAAGGCGCTCAAATACCGCACATCGTCGGTAACCGTGGCGTCTTTCACCACCCGGTAGGGGGTTTCGATAAAACCGTAGTCGTTTACACGGGCATAGGTGGACAAAGACACGATCAGCCCGATATTGGGACCCTCCGGGGTTTCGATGGGGCAGATCCGGCCGTAGTGAGACGGATGCACATCCCGCACCTCGAATCCGGCCCGCTCCCGGGTAAGGCCGCCGGGCCCCAGGGCGCTCAACCGCCGCTTATGGGTGGTTTCGGAAAGCGGATTGGTCTGATCCATGAACTGGGAGAGCTGGCTGGTGCCGAAAAATTCCTTGACCACCGCCGATACCGGCTTGGGATTGACCAGGTCGTGGGGCATCAGGGCATCCACCTCCTGAAGGCTCATCCGCTCTTTGATGGCCCGTTCCATTCGAACCAGGCCGATCCGATACTGGTTTTCGAGCAGCTCGCCCACCGCCCGGACCCTTCGATTGCCCAGGTGATCGATATCGTCCACCACCCCTTGAGTGTCCCGAAGCTCCACCAGGGTCTTGGTGGTCAGCAGCACATCTTCTTTGCGCAGGGTCCGGACATTGACCGGCGTGTCCATGTCGAGACGCAGGTTGATCTTCATTCGGCCCACGCCCGAGAGGTCATAATAAGAAGATTTAAAAAACAGGTGATCGATAAACTCCTGGGCCACCTCCGGGGTGGCCGGATTGCCGGGACGAAGCCGCCGATAGATTTCGATCAGGGCCTCTTCCTTGGAGTCGACCTTGTCCAGAATCAAAGTCTTGCGGATGGAGTCGCTGCTGCTGACCCAGTCGATGAAGAGGATCTCGAATTCGGTGATGCCGGCATCCGTGATTCGGTTGAGAATCTCCTCATCCACCGGGTCATTGGCCCGGGCGATGCTCTCACCGGTGCCGGGGTCGGTCACGGTGGAGGCGATGATGCTGTTGAGGATATCTTCCCGCTCGATGGGGATCATCTCCATACCGGCGTTCTTGATCTGGCGAATGGCCCGCTGGGTGAACATCCGCCCTTTTTTTACGATCACGTCCCCGGATTCGGGGTCGACAATATCCAGGGAGGCCCGCTGGCCTTTGAGGGATTTGACCTGGAATGTCTTAAAATACTCGGCGCCCTGAATAATGATCTTATCGGTGTCGTAGAAATAGGTCAGGAGATCGTCGGTGGTATACCCGAATGCCTTGAACAGCAGGGTGACCGGAAATTTTCGCCGCCGATCGATTCGAATGTAGACGATGTCCTTGGGATCAATTTCCATATCGATCCAGGAACCCCGAACCGGAATGATCCGGGACGAGTAGATGATCTTTCCGCTGGAATGGGTTTTTCCTTTGTCGTGGTCGAAAAAGACGCCCGAAGACCGGTGGAGCTGACTGACCACCACCCGCTCGGTGCCGTTGATGATGAAGGTCCCCTTTTCGGTCATCAGGGGGATGGTGCCGAAATAGATCTCCTGTTCTTTGATGTCGCGGATGTTGGATACGCCCGAATCCTTGTCGATATCATAGACCACCAGCCGGACCGTGATGCGGACCGGCAGTTCATAGGTCATACCTCGGTCGATGCACTCGTCTACGCTGTGCTTGACTTCGCCGAACCGGTAGGACACGAATTCGAGGGATGCGCTTCCGGTAAAATCCTTAATGGGGAACACCGAATTGAACACGGCCTGAAGACCGATATCTTTTCGATCTTCCGGAGGGATCCCCATCTGCAGAAACCGCTGATAAGATTCCCGTTGCATCCCGATCAGGTCGGGGATTTCGATGATTTTTGGAATTTTGCTGAAGTTTTTCCGAATACGCTTACCTGTGAAAGGCTTTCCCGACATTTTTTCTCCAGATTGACATGTGGATTCTATAACCACGAAAATGGGATGAGGGTTTTTTCCCTTTACATCCCATTTTCGCGTTCTTTTACGGCACTGAAAAATACTTAATCGCCGAAGCTAAGCATTTTTTATTCCAATTCAACCTTATTTCAATTCAACCTGGGCGCCTGCTCCTTCCAACTGCTCCTTGATCTTTTCGGCATCTTCTTTGGCGATACCCTCCTTGACCGGCTTGGGCGCTTCATCCACCAGGGCTTTGGCATCCTTGAGGCCCAGACCCGTAATGGCCCGCACCTCTTTGATGACCTGAATCTTCTTGTCGCCGGCAGAGGTCAGGATGACATCGAACTCGGTTTTTTCTTCAGCCGGAGCCGCCGCTTCAGCGCCGCCCGCACCCGGCGCCATCATGGCCACGGGGGCGGCCGCGGATACGCCGAATTTTTCTTCCATCTCCTTGACCAGCTCGGAGAGGTCGAGCACAGACATGTTGGCAATAAACTCAATCACTTGTTCTTTGGTAATTTCCGCCATTTTGTGTATCCTCCAGATAATTCTTCGGACCTACGCAAAGGTAGGTGTATCCATTTTTTTAAAATCAGGCAGCTTCCTGTTCTTTCTGATCCTTGATCGCCGTCAGCACATTGAGAAACTGTTGCGGCACCGCACTCAACACCCGCACGAAAGATGTGGGGACACCGTTCATCGCCGAGAGAACCTGCCCCAGCAGGACATCACGGGACGGCAGGGAGGCCAACGCCTTCACCGAATCGAAACCCAGCACCTTTCCTCTAAGGACGGCGCTCTTGATTTCGAGCTTCTGGTTGTCTTTGGCGAACTCGGTGAGCACCTTGGCCGGCGCAACCGGGTCTTCATAGGAAATGGCCACTGCGGTCGGCCCGACAAAACTGTCTTTGATCAATTCCGCTTCCGTGCCTTCGCAGGCCCGGGTCAGAAGGGTGTTTTTCACCACCTTGAACTCGACATCCGCTTCCCGCAGCTGCCGACGCAGAGAATTGATGGAAATGACATCCAATCCCTTGTAATCGGTCAGGATCACAATTCGGGAGCGGGAAAACTTGTCATGCAGCTCTTCGACGATCTCTTTTTTCTTATCCAGCTTCATATATTCTTTTACACCTCCTTTCGCATCTGAAAAAAACCGGAGGTAATCACATTGGCAGACTACTGTCTCGGTAGGCCGACAGGGTCGATTAAATAAGAGACCGGACATCCCGGTTCTCGAATATACCTACGGTCTTTGACAGGATTTATTTAAATTCAGAATTCGTTGATCAGCCCGATTCAAAAAGATTCGGCGCCGCTGGAATGGAGCGGTTACACCTTCACCAGCTCTTTGAGGGACGAGGTATCCACCTTGAACCCGGGGCCCATGGTCGTGGACACCGCGATCCCCTTCACGTAGGTCCCTTTGCTGGAGGCCGGCTTCAACCGCATGATGGTCTCCAGAAATGCGGCGGCGTTTTCGATCAACCGCTCGGAGCCGAAGGAGACCTTGCCCATGGGCACATGAACGATCCCGGCTTTTTCCACCCGGAAGTCGATCTTGCCGGCCTTGAGTTCCTGCACGGCCCGGGCGATATCGAAGGTGACGGTGCCGGTCTTGGCATTGGGCATCAGACCTCTCGGACCCAGAACCCGACCGATCTTACCCACCGAGCCCATCATGTCGGGGGTGGCGACCGCTTTATCGAAATCGAACCACCCCTCCTTGATCTTTTCGATCAGATCGTCGTTGCCCACATAATCGGCGCCGGCATCCTGGGCCTCTTTCTCTTTTTCGCCTTTGGCGAAAACCAGCACCCGAACCTCTTTTCCGATTCCGTTGGGCAACACCACCGTGCCGCGGACCATCTGGTCCGCATGCCGGGGATCGACCCCCAGCTTGACGGCGATATCGAAGGTTTCATCGAATTTGGCAAATGAGGAATCGATCGCCCGCTGGACCGCTTCCGCAAACCCAAGGGTGGCGCCCGGCTCAACCTGTTTTCTGGCTTCTATATATTTTTTACCCCGCTTCGGCATTTTTGCTACTTCACTCCTTTTCCCGGTTGTATCATCCGCCGGTTTCCGACGGCGGTTGAAATTCTCAGACCACTTCGATTCCCATGCTTCTGGCCGTTCCCGCCACAATCTTGCAGGCCGCATCCAGGTCGTTGGCGTTCAGGTCCGGCATCTTCACTTGGGCGATCTCTTCGACCTGTTTGCGGGTCACCTTACCCACCCGGTCCCGTTTGGGGTCCCCCGCGCCTTTGGCGACTTTGGCCGCTTTTTTCAACAGCACCGCGGCCGGCGGGGTCTTGGTGATAAACGTAAAGGTGCGATCCTGAAAGACGGTGATCACCACCGGAGTGATCATCCCCTCTTCATTCGCGGTCCGGGCGTTGAACGCCTTGCAAAAATCCATGATATTGACCCCGTGCTGCCCGAGTGCGGGACCGATGGGAGGCGACGGATTGGCCTTTCCGGCCATAACCTGTAGCTTGATCTGCGCGATAACCTTTTTTGCCATTTTTATCTATCTGCTCCTGATTTCTGGTCCTGATTTTTGATCCTGGATTTGATCATGGTTTTGATCATGGGTTCCGGGCTTTTGGCGCCGAATATCGGTTCCCCGCATCCGTCGGGCACCCACCGATTCCGGACCGTTATAATTTGGTGACCTGAACGAAATCCAACTCTACCGGCGTGGATCGACCGAAGATACTCACCAGCACCTTGATTTTCCCCTTTTCCGGATTCACTTCATCTACAGTGCCGTTGAAATTGGTAAAGGGCCCGTCGATGACCCGAACCTCGTCGCCGGTCTCAAAAAAGTATTTGGGTTTGGGCTTGAGTTTCCCCGCCTCCATTCGATTCAGAATCTGCTGGGCCTCTTCCTCGGAAATGGGGGTGGGCTTTTCACGCCCCCCTAAAAAGCCGGTGACCTTTTCGGTGTTATTGACAATGTGCCAGGTTTCATCATTCAAATCCATCTGAACCAGGATATAGCCGGGATAAAACTTTCTGGAAGAGGTCTTCCGTTTCCCCTTGACCAGCTCCACGATCTGTTCGGTCGGCACCACGATTTCGCCGAATTTTTCGGGATCGGAAAAGGTCGCGATACGCTCTTCCAGTGCTTTTTTCACCTTGCTTTCAAAGCCCGAGTACACATGGACGATATACCAATTCAGCGCCATCTCACTCTCCCCGCCTATTGAAGCACCAGACGAATCAGACTGGACAGCCCCATATCCACCGCTCCAAGAAAAAATGCAATAATCATCACCAAAACAATCACAACCAGCGTCGAGCCCAGCGTCTGTTTTCGGGAAGGCCAGGTCACCTTTTTGAGCTCCGCCCGAACCTCTCTCAGAAACTGAATGCTCTTTTCAATAAAGTTGGGCGGTTTACTGGCGGCGGCCGCCCGTTTCTGGGCAAGCTGGGCCCGTTTCTGGGCGTCATTCGGGGTTGACGTCACCGGCTTGGGTTTGGCCTCGGCATCCCCGGCCGGAGCCGTACTCTCCATGGGGTCGTCGGTCTTCTTCTTCTTTTTTGCCGTTTTTTTTCTCTGTAACCGTCCCATTCTACTCCTAAAAATATGGAAAGCTCAAAGCTGCAACAGACGACCGTCTGTTTACGCCCTTGAGCTTGTACCATGTCTATGGAATACGCGGTGTGGCAGGCCAGGAGGGACTCGAACCCCCAGCACTCGGATTTGGAGTCCGACGCTCTGCCATTAGAGCTACTGGCCTGAATTCATCCGTTGTCAGGCAACCCGTCGGATTCTCTGTTCAGAAAACCGCCTTTTATTTGGTCTCCTTATGAGGCGTATGCTTCTGGCAAAACCTGCAGTATTTCTGAAACTCCAGTTTATCCGGCGTGGTCCGCTTGTTTTTCGTTGTCGTATAATTTCTTCTTTTGCATTCGGTACATGCAAGGGTAACCTTGACTCTCACTGGACAACTCCTTGAGCCTACTCGATGATTTCACTGACCACGCCGGCGCCCACCGTACGACCGCCTTCACGGATGGCGAAGCGGAGCTCTTTTTCCATGGCGATGGGGGTGATCAAATCCGCAGAGATCTTCACATTGTCGCCCGGCATCACCATCTCGACCCCCTCCGGCAGGTTCAAAATGCCGGTCACGTCGGTGGTCCGGAAGTAAAACTGGGGCCGGTACCCGGTGAAAAACGGGGTATGTCGCCCGCCCTCTTCCTTGCTCAGGATATAGACCTCGGCCTCGAACTTGGTATGCGGGGTGATGGACCCCGGCGCCGCCACCACCTGGCCGCGCTCCACATCATCGCGCTTGGTGCCCCGCAGCAGCAGGCCCACGTTGTCGCCGGCCATGCCCTCGTCCAGAAGCCGGCGGAACATCTCCACGCCGGTACAGACGGTTTTGGCGGTAGGGCGAATCCCCACGATCTCCACCTGCTCGTTG